>JAPKDK010000412.1 GCA_028872645.1 Verrucomicrobiota bacterium | reverse complement strand
GGAATGATCCCCAATCCGAGATCACCATCAAGTATCGCAACGTGGATCAAATCCACTTCCGCGTGGTGGCCGAGAATTGGGAAGTGGCAATGAAACGCAAGCGCGGCAATCCCAATTGGCTCGACAACAACGAACGCGCCGCCCTGCTCCGCAAGGAAGTCATCAAGCAATGGAGCGTCAAACTGCCGCCCACCACCGACTATCACGAAGCGGTGAAAACCATCAAACCGCCCAAGGGAATGCCGGAGGGATTTTATTATCTCATCAGCAGCCACACCAAAAACTTTACTGCGGCCAACAACGTTTGCTATTACACCAGCTTCTGGGCCAGCGACCTCTCCATCGTCATGCGCCAGCGTAGCGGCAATGGCCTCGTCGAGGGCTTCGTGCTCAATGCCAACAGCGGCGAGCCGGTGGCCAATGCCAAGGTCCGCGCGTGGTTCCGCGAGCGCAACGGAGGCCGCACCGAAGTTGCCCCGACCACGTCCGACGCCAACGGCCATTTCAAATTCCAGGCCGTGCAGCGTGGTTATCTTTTGCTCGCCAGCAAAGGTGGCCAACAGCTCAGCACCGCGAATGATTATTACAACCACGGCCGCATCAGCAATCCGCGCCCGTACGATCGCACCATCTTTTTCACCGACCGCTCGCTGTATCGCCCCGGCCAAACGGTGGAATACAAAGGCCTCTGCATTCACGTCGATCAACACAACGACAACTACCGCACCATTCCGAATTCATTCGTGACGGTCATCTTCCGCGATCGCAATGGCAAAGAGGTTTCCCGCCAGCAACATCGCGCCAATGATTACGGCTCGTTCAGCGGCAAGTTCACCGCCCCGCGCGACCGCGTGCTGGGCCGAATGAGTTTACAGGTCACCACCGGCCCGCGCGGCAATGCTTCCATCAATGTGGAGGAATATAAGCGGCCGAAATTCCAGGTGGAAATCGCCGCACCCAAGACCGCCGGCAAACTCAGCGGCGAAGTCGCCCTCATCGGCAAAGCCACCGGCTACACCGGCGCGGCCATCAACGATGCGAAAGTCAAATGGCGCGTCGTTCGCGAAGTGCGTTACCCCGTGTGGTGGGGTTGGCATTATTGGTGGCGCCCGGTGCCGCAAGGCAAAAGCCAGGAAATCGCCCACGGCACGGCCACCACTAAACCCAATGGCGCGTTTGATGTGAAGTTCACCGCCAAGCCGGACCTCAGTGTCGCGGCGAAGGATGAGCCGACTTTCCGTTACACCATCCACGCGGACGTCACCGATACGACCGGTGAAACCCGCAGTGACAGCCATTCCATCAACCTCGGCTACACCGCGTTAAAAGCCAGCGTGTCCGCCGCCGATTGGCAGGTGCAAGACAAGGCCACCGCGATTGCCATCAGCACCACGTCGCTCGATGGCATCGGCCAACGGGCTGAAGGCACCCTCAAACTCTACGCGCTGCAACAACCCGCCAACGTCGAGCGCGCCAAGCTTCTCAATCCGCGCAACGTAATGCCGCATCGCCACGGCCGGTTTGCGCCGGAATTTGTGCCCGCGCCGGATTCTTCGAATGTCAATTCGTGGAAGCTTGGCAAAGTGATCGCCGAGAAAGGCTTCACCACCGACGCCAGCGGCCAGGCGAATTTCAACTTCGATCTGAAGGAAGGCGCGTACCGCGTGATCCTCGAAACGCAAGATCGGTTTGGCAAAAAAGT
>JAPKDK010000108.1 GCA_028872645.1 Verrucomicrobiota bacterium | reverse complement strand
GTGATGCTGCGCGTGTCGCTGCGGCGCGTGGAAGCGGCGCATGATCAGCTCTTCCGCGATCGCGTGAATGAGCAGCTCACTTATCTGCCGCGCGAACAGGAGGCGCGGCTGAGTGTGGTGCGCCAAAAAGCTGCAGATTTTGCCGCCCGACCGCAGTTGCAATCCGCGCTGGAAGGCCGCGAAACCACGCAGCTCTATCAGCTCGCCCGCCATCAGCTCCAACGTATGTTGGCGGAGGAATTCCGTAAATTAGCCGAGGAAATGGAGGCAAAAGAAAGCGTCGCCGCACGCCTCGCCATGAGCCGCCGCATGCGCGGTGCCATTGATCAATTTGCCAGCCAGCTTGATGATCCCAAACGCGGTATGGGAAAATCCTTCGCGCCCTCGCCCCTGCGCACCGCGTTGGAAAAACAGCCGAGCGCCATGGCGCAAATTTATGATCGTGCCGTGGCTGAAACCCGCCGCGGCATTGCTGACCAATTGCGCAATTTTTCCACCGGCATCCAACGCGCCGGTGATTTGCCGCGATCAGCCCGCTCGCTCGCAGCGGCTTCCTCGGCCGATGTGCCACCTGCAGCCCGCCACGCAATGGGTATTGACGGGCGCGAACAGGCCCAGGCCATCACGGCATCATTCCTTGTTTTCCTCGGAGAACAAGGCGAATTGCTCATGCCCAAGGCGCGGTTCGGAGGGTTTTTTGATAACGCTGCCCGTCGTCAGTTTCGTGAGCGCCTCGAGGAATTCGTGCCGGAATTAGTGGCGCTGGAACAACAGGGCGTGGGCTATCTCGCGATGGAAAAAGATGGCGAAGGCGGCCTCATTGAGCTGGTTTGTACTCCTGTAGAACAAGCCGGCGGCGGCCGCAAAATCGGCACGCTCGTGCTCGGCTTCCCCCTTAGCACCCGCGGCGAACAAACGCTGAGCGATATTAGCGATCTCATGACCGGGATGTGGGTGGACGGCCATTTGCATTCCCGCGCCATTCCCGCCGATGCCGCCGCGCCCCTCACCACTTGGTTGCGCCGCAATGTGCGCGGCAAACAACCGGAAGACCGCATCGACCTCGTCAACCTCAACGGCGTGCCGTATCGCGTTTTTTATTCGCAAATGAAAAATGACGCCAGACTGCCCACCGCTTACAAGGTGGGCCTATACTCGTGGGCCGCCCCGCTGGCGATGCGCGCGGAGTTGCGCGACCAAATCCTGCTGCTCGGCGGCCTGATGGGCCTGGCTACTATGGCGCTGAGCTGGATCATTTCGCTCGGCCTCTTCAAGCCGCTGCGCCGCCTCTACAAAGCCACCATGCGCTTGCGGGAAGGCGATTATGATGTTCGCATCCCTGTGAGAAATAATGATGAATTTGGCAAATTAGCTCATGCATTCAACGAAACTGCACAAGAGTTATCGTTAAAGAACAAGTATCGGGATTTATTGAAAAAGGTGGCGGATAAGGAAGTGGCCGATCGGTTGCTCGAGGGCAATGTTGCGCTTGGCGGTGAGGTGCGCGGGATGACGGTGCTCTTTTGTGATATTCGGAAATACACCGAGCTCACCCAGCATATGCCGCCGGAGGAAATTGTTTCGTTGCTCAACGAGCACATGACCGCGATGACGTGGGTCATCCACGAGCACGGCGGTATGGTGGATAAATTTGTGGGTGATATGATCATGGCCGTTTTCGGTGCCACCGGCAAAGACCCCACCGCGCCCGAACGCGCCGTGGCCTGCGCGCGGCATATGTTGCAGGAACGCAAAGTGCTCAACATGCTGCGCGGGCAGGATATCAACGTCGGCATCGGCATTGCCACCGGCGAAATGCTCGCGGGCTTTATGGGCTCGGAAGATCGGCTGAATTTCACGGTCATCGGCCAAGACGCCAATCTCGCCAGCCGCCTTTGCACGGTGGCGGGCTCGATGGATATTCTCGTGGACGAAGCC
The DNA here is from genome assembly GCA_028872645.1 of Verrucomicrobiota bacterium. GTDB lineage: Bacteria > Verrucomicrobiota > Verrucomicrobiia > Limisphaerales > UBA1100 > JACNJL01. The sequence continues at coordinate 7,080 of JAPKDK010000108.1, read as the reverse complement.
ACCTGCGAAGCCGCCCGCGAAGGCCGCGCCGCGGAGACGCTGCCGCCCATGGAAATCAAAGGCTTCAGCGACCTCCAAGCGGTGTACCGTCTGAGCCCCGAACCGGCCTTCAAAAAAGAGCCTGTGAAAGTGTCGGTTTCGGCCTCGTGAAAACTCTTCATGTAGCTCGGCCCAACGGACCGGGCTACAAGCGATGAGCCCAGCCAAATTGCTTCCAAATCCCCCTGTTTTTCGGCAAATTTTTTATGACATTTTAAGCCTATCCACTTGAATGATCGGTGAGTTCATCACGTCGAATTGGCCAACTAATATCAGTTTTGTATTATGATCACGATCAAAGGGCAAAAATATCAGTTCTGCGACGGCCTCTCTCGCCGTGGTTTCTTGCAGATTGGCGGCCTCGCGATGGGCGGCCTTTCGTTGCCGCAAATCCTTCAAGCTGAGCAGCGGCAAGGCGTTCGTCATGGGCACAAAGCGATCATTAATATCTTTCTGCCGGGGGGTCCGCCGCATCAGGATATGTGGGACCTAAAGCCCAACGCGCCCAAAGAAATCCGTGGCGAGTTCAACGAGATTTCTACAAATGTCCCCGGCATTCGGATTGGTGATCAGTTTCCCCGCATGGCGAAGATGATGGATAAGTTCACCGTCATCCGTTCCATGGTCGGGGCCAATGGTAGCCACGATGCGTGGCAATGCCAAACCGGCCGCGGCAACTTTGGCAATCAGCCCGCCGGCGGATGGCCGGGCATGGGCGCAGTGCTTTCCAAGCTAAAAGGCCCAGCCGCGAAAGGCGTGCCGCCCTTTGTGGGGTTGGCTCCGAATTGCGGCCACAAAGAATGGGGCAACCCCGGGCCGCATGGATTTCTTGGTCGCGCTCACAGTCCGTTTCTCCCCGCCAAAGCAGGCGGCGTGCAGGCGGACATGAAACTCAACGGCATCAACCTCGATCGCCTCGATGGACGGCGCTCATTGCTTTCACAGTTTGATGTACTTCGCAGCGATATTGATAACAACGGGCAAATGGAAGGCCTCGATTCCTTCAATCAACAGGCATTGGCCATGCTCACCTCCACACGCTTTGCCGAGGCATTGGATTTGGAAAGGGAAGACCCCAAGCTGCGCGATCGTTATGGGCGCGGGCAAAATAAAAAACAATCCGATGGCTCGCATAAATTGCTGGATGATTTTTTAATGGCACGGCGTTTGATAGAGGCCGGCGCGCGCTGTGTCACGCTGGCGTTTAGCCGATGGGATTGGCACAGTGCCAACTTCAAGCGCGGCCGCGAAGACATGCCGATGCTCGATCAGGGGATTACTGCGCTCGTCGAGGATTTGCATCAACGCGGCATGGCCCGCGATGTGAGCGTGGTAGTGTGGGGCGAATTTGGTCGCACCCCCAAGATCAACGCCAAAGCCGGCCGCGACCACTGGCCACGCGTGAGTTGCGCCGCGCTCGCCTGTGGCGGAATGAACCACGGCCAAGTTATCGGCGCCACCGACAAACACGGCGGCGAAGCCACCGATCGTCCGGTGAAATTCGGCGAAGTGTTCGCTACCCTCTACACCGCGATGGGCATTAATGTGGAAACCACCACCGTCCCCGATTTGCAGGGCCGTCCGCGGTATCTTGTTGATCCAGGCATGAAGCCATTGCCGGAATTGGTAAGTTAATTTTTGTTGGTAGTTATGTAAAAAACAAAACTCAAGCCGGACCCACGAAAGACAAGCTCATGTTAAAAATATTCGGAACTCCCAATGGTCGTGACTGCGACGGACTGTCACGAAGAAATTTTCTGCAGGTGGGCACGCTGGGCGCAGCGGGCATGTCGCTGCCCGGATTATTGCAGGCCAAAGACATAGCCGCGAAGCAGGGGGTGACGATAAAAAACAAATCTGTGATTTGGATTTGGCTCGCGGGTGGGCCAACGCATGTGGAGACATTTGATCCTAGGATGGATGCGCCGTCCGAGTACCGTAGCATCACTGGAGAATGTAAAACTCCCATTGCGGGAGTCACAGTAGGTGGCACGTTCCCAGAAATTGGAAAATGCGCAGACCGCATGGCATTGGTCCGTTCATTTGCTCATGGTAGCAGCAGCCACAGCATTGGCACGACTTGGGTGATGACCGGCTACAATGATCGTGCCAACATGAAGCCTTCAGTGGGCTCCATTATTGCCAAGGCCAAGGGGACGACCGATCCAAAAACGGGAATGCCAACCTATGTTAAGATTGGCAATATCAGGAATGACGGCCCCGGCTGGCTTGGTGCGCGTTATCAGGCATTGAGCCCCAGTGGTCAGGCGCGCAAAAATATGGATTTGAGTGTGGACAGTAACCGCTTAGACGGAAGGCGCGGGTTGCTCGGTGAGCTGGATAACATCAACCGAAACATCGATCGGTCCGGTCAAATGGAAGGGATCGATGGCTTCGAGCAACAAGCTTTCGACCTTGTGCTCGGCAATTCGAAGGACGCGTTTGACATCAAAAAGGAAGATCCGAAAGTCCGCGCGCGCTACGGCAAAGGGCTTGGGGAACAATTGCTTTTAGCTAAACGCCTCACGGCTGCCGGTTGTGGGTTTGTGAACGTTAGCTACGGCGGATGGGATATGCATGGCGGGATCGTCAAAGGGCTTAAGGGTCGCGCCCGACAGTTGGATCAGGGCGTTTCAGCTCTAATCAATGATTTAACTGAAAGCGGGCAGCTTGACGATACGTTGGTGGTTGTTACCGGAGAATTTGGGCGCACGCCCCGCATCAACAGCAAGGGTGGCCGCGATCACTGGGGCAAGCTCTGTACATTAGCCATGGCTGGTGGCGGACTGCGCATGGGGCAGGTTATTGGCAAAAGCTCCAGTAAAATTGAAGTGCCCGAGGAAAACCCGATCCATCCCCAGGATGTCATGGCCACCATCCTGCACATGTTTGGCCTCGGCCACAATCTACAGTTTACTAGCCCGCAGGGTCGCCCCACTTACATGGTGGAAAATGGCCGGCCGATTAAGGAACTCATCTAAGGAAACATTATGTTGAAAATCAATGTAGACCAAACAGTTCCTAACCAATGCTGCCGTGGTCTGATTAAAGAATTGATTTAGCTAGACTCAGAAATAGATACTGGCGCGGCTGACGGAAGATTTTCCGCCGGCCAGTGCCGCTAAAAAGAGAGCATGTTTAAAATAGGTGGACAACGCCATTCGCCGCTGTGCGATGGAATGAGCCGGCGCGACTTTTTGCAAGTCGGGGCGCTGGGGAGCTTGTCGTTGCCGCAGTTACTCGCGGCGGGCGCGGCGAAAAATCACAAGGCGGTGATCATGATTTACATGGCCGGCGCGCCACCGCATCAGGATCTCATTGATCTTAAGCCCGATGCGCCCAAGGAGTATCGGGGCGCGCTTAATCCCATTCCCACAAACGTGCCGGGCATTCAGATTAGCGAACTGTTGCCGAACCTCGCGGGCATAATGGACAAGTGGTCGGGCATCCGCTCGATCATTGGAGCTCCAGGCGGTTCGCACGATTCCTTCATGTGCTACAGCGGCCGAAAAGGTTCCACCTTTAACACCACCGGTCAGGCCGCTGGGGGCTGGCCGAGTATCGGCGCGGCGATTTCCAAATTGCAGGGCCCGGCCAAGGGCGGCATCCCCCCTTTTATTGGCCTTGCTCCTAAAGCGGGGCATCCACCATACGGAGCTTCGGGCAAGCCGGGATTCCTTGGTATCGGTCACGGGCCCTTTAAGCCGACCAACCAGAGTAAAGGTGATCTCACTTTGAACGATGTGTCGAAGAAACGTTTCGGCAGTCGTACGTCATTGCTGGAAGGCTTTGATAATTTCCGGCGTGACGTCGACAACAGCGGTTATCTGGCCGGAATGGATGCCTTCACACAACAGGCAATGGGGGTGCTAACCAGCAGTAAGATGGCTGATGCGCTGAACCTGGAGAAGGAAAATCCGAAAATTCTAGAGAGGTATGGCAAGGGGGATCCGAAAAATTTTGGGGATGGCGCGCCCCGCAACAACACACACTTTTTGATGGCGCGGCGCCTGGTGGAAGCCGGTGCCCGTGTGGTGACACTGAACTTCGGCCGTTGGGATTTTCATAGTAATATTTACGATGCCAAGAGCGGGGTGAACGGGCATGCCCCCATTTTTGATCAAGGTCTCGCGGCGTTGATTCAGGATCTCCATGATCGAGGCTTGGACAAGGACGTGGCTGTGGTGGCGTGGGGTGAGTTTGGTCGCACGCCAAAGATTAACAAGAAGGGCGGTCGTGACCACTGGCCGAACGTAAGTTGCGCGTTTGTCGCGGGCGGAGGCATGAACCACGGGCAGATGATTGGGGCAAGCGACAAGCACGCCGCTGAGCCCGCCGAGCGCCCCGTGCACATGGGCGAAGTTCACGCCACACTTTACCAACACATGGGGATTGACCCCAACGCCACCACCGTGGCCGATCTTACCGGCCGGCCGCAATATCTTGTGGATGGCTGGAAATCCATTCCTGAATTAAGTTAACCCCCAACCTGAAAACAATTATGAAAGAAAAAGTATTAATCATAGCTATGCTGGCCGGCGTGAGTTTTGCCGCGGCAGCGCCGAGTGCGTTAGAGCTTGCAGCGCAGTTCGGTACGGGCGCGCAGGCGTTTGAACTGAAAGGCCAACACGCGCGCCAACAACTGGTGGCTACGGCCAAAGACAGCGGCAAAGACGTGGACGTCACGCGCGTAGTGAAATATTCCGCCACCCCCGCCCGCGTGGTTGCGATTACGCCGCATGGCATGGTTACGCCGCTCGGCGATGGGGCGGCGACGATTACGGCCACCATGGGTAAACTAAAGAGTGTGGTGAAAGTAAAAGTGCAACAATTCGGCGTGGAGCAGCCGATTAATTTCGCCAATCAAATTGTGCCGATCTTTACTAAGGCTGGGTGCAACGGTGGCGGATGCCACGGCAAGAGCGGCGGGCAGAATGGTTTCCGGCTGTCGCTGTTGGGCTTTGAACCGCAGGAAGATTTTGAATATCTCGTGAAAGAAGGACGTGGCCGGCGCTTGAGCCCGGCGGCGCCTGCCAATAGTTTGTTGCTGCTAAAAGCCGCGGCCATTTTGCCCCACGGCGGCGGCGCGCGCTTGGATCCGAAGAGTCATGATTATCAGCTCATCACACGGTGGATCGCCATGGGTGTGCCGCGCGGGGCCGATACGGATCCGACAGTGGCCGCCTTGGAAGTTTACCCCAAGAGCCGCCTCGTGAGCGCCAATGGCTCGCAACAAATTACGGTGACCGCGATTTACAGCGATGGCCACACTGAAGATGCCACGCACATTGCCACGTATGAGGCGAATGACAAGGAGATCGCCGAGACGGATGCCTCCGGTCACGTGACGTTCTTCGAGCAACCGGGCGATGTGTCGGTGATGATTCGGTATCAGGGCCAGGTGGGAGTGTACCAGGCCAGCGTGCCGCTGGGTGCGCCGGTTAAGACATTGCCGCAGACGCGCAATTTCATTGATGACATCGTGTTTGCCAAACTCAAGCGCGTGGGGATGCCTCCCTCGGCGGTGTGTGATGACGCCACGTTTATTCGGCGCGTGAGCATCGACATTGCCGGACGTCTGCCCACGGCTACTGAGTCGGAGGCATTTTTGAAAAGCACCAATCCCGCCAAGCGCGATAAGCTCATCGATCGCCTGTTGGCGAGCACGGATTACGCGGATTATTTCGCCAACAAATGGGGCGCACTCTTGCGGAACAAACGCTCCGCCGCCACCGCCATGCACGGCAATTTCGCCTTCCACGGGTGGATCCGTGATTCGCTGCACAAAAATATGCCTTATGATGAGTTTTCCCGCGCGGTGCTCGCCGCCTCGGGTGATATGCGCCGCAACCCCGCCGCCACGTGGTATCGCGAGGTGAAAACCATGCAAACCCAAATGGAAGACACCGCGCAGCTTTTCCTCGGCACCCGTATGCAGTGCGCGCAGTGCCATCATCATCCGTTTGAGAAATGGAGCCAGAAAGATTACTATAGCTTCTCGGCATTTTTCTCAACAGTGGGCCGCAAGCCGGGCCGCAATCCGGGTGAGGAAATCATTTTCCACACCCGCAAAGTGGCGCAAACGGCCAACAAAAAAGACGGCGGCACTGTCAAGGCTACAGGCCTTGGTGGCGAAGCGCTGGAGCTTACAGCGGATGATGATCCCCGCCACGCTTTGGTAGATTGGTTGGCCAAGCCCACAAATCCGTTCTTTGCCAAAACGCTGGTGAACCGTTACTGGAAACATTTCTTCAGTCGTGGTTTGGTGGAGCCTGAGGATGATATGCGGGAAACCAATCCGGCGGTGAACCCCGAGTTGCTCCAGGCGCTGGCGCAGTCGTTTATCAAAGACAGTTTCAACATGAAAAATCTGATCCGGACGATTTGCCAGTCGCAAACCTATCAGCTCAGTTCCATCCCGAACGAATTCAACGCGAAGGATAAAACCTATTTCAGTCGCTATTATCCCAAGCGCCTGAACGCGGAGGTGTTGTACGATGCGATCAATCAGATGACTGATTCTCAGGCAAACTTCACCGGGCTGCCGGTGGGCACACGCGCGGTGCAATTGCCGGACAACAGCTTCAACAGCCAATCATATTTCCTGACGGTGTTTGGCCGACCGGACAGTTCTAGCTCGTGCGAGTGCGAACGTTCCAGCGACGCCAGCCTCGCGCAGAGTTTGCATTTGCTGAACTCGAAAGACATTCAGGGCAAGCTCGGCAGCGGCAGCGGTCGTGCGGCCAAGTTGTCCACGGACAAACGCGAGGACGACACCAAGATTCGTGAGTTATTCCTGTTGGCCTTCGCGCGGGAGCCCAGTGGCAGCGAAGTGCTGCTCGCCCGCCAACATCTCGAGCGCGAGATTGAAGACGATAAAGGCGTTAAAAAGCCGGCGAGCAAAAAGGAATCCTACGAGGACGTCATCTGGGCGCTGTTTAACACGAAGGAATTTCTCTTCAACCATTGATCGGTTGAAGAGACGGCCATGGCGAATCGCCCGCATCAACGCGCCGACCGTGTCGGTTGCCCGGAGTTTCG
>JAPKDK010000411.1 GCA_028872645.1 Verrucomicrobiota bacterium | reverse complement strand
TGTTCGCTTCCACCGCACTCGTCACCCTTGTTAATGCGCGCGTCCATGCCGCCTTCGCCGCCGCCCCGCCAAAAACGATGAAGGACATCGTCGACGGTTACGGCGCGCTATTTAAAACCGTCGATGCCGAGTGGCAAAAACAGCGTGACAAGAGCGCGTGTCTCACCGACGCCGACGCCGAGGCACTGCGGTTGGTGCTTTATGGCCCGGGCTCGCCGGCGATGATTCCGCGCCGGCTCGGCTGGGGTTTCCTCGCTCTCATTCCTGACCGCCCCGACCAGGCGGTTTATAAAAAACTCATCAAGGCCGTCGAACAATGGAGCATGACCGGCAAGGGCGCGCCGGCCCGCGCGATGGTGCTCACGGACATCGACCCGCCGCACGACCCCGTAATTTTCAAGCGCGGCAATCCGCACCAACGCGGCGTGCCCGTCCCGCGCCAATTCCTTAAGGTGCTGTCCGGCCCCGGGCGCGAGCCCTTCCAAAACGGCAGCGGCCGCCTTGAGTTGGCCCGCGCCATCGCCTCGCCGAATAATCCACTCACCGCGCGCGTCATCGTCAACCGTGTGTGGGCGTGGCATTTCGGGCGGGGACTCGTCAACACGCCGAGCGATTTCGGCCTGCGCAGCGAGCCGCCGAGCCATCCCAAGTTGCTCGATTGGCTCGCCACGGATTTTATTAAATCCGGGTGGTCGCTCAAACATTTGCACCGCCAAATCATGACCTCCGCTACTTGGCAAATGGCGTCCACCCATCCGAGAGAAATGACCGGTGACCAAGGCCCAAATCCCAAATTGGTCGACGCGGACAATCGCTTGCTCTGGAAATTCAACCGCCATCGGCTCGGCTTTGAGTCAATGCGTGATGCCCTCGTCGCCGTCACCGGCCAACTTGATAAAAAAATGGGCGGCCCACCCGTCAATGTTCTCGGCGGCTTCAACGGTCGCCGCAGCATTTACGGCCGCATCAATCGCATGGATCTCGCGCCGGTTTTGCGCGCGTTCGATTTCCCAGACCCGAGCATCACTTGCGCCCGCCGCGAATCCACAACTGTTTCTCCACAGGCGTTGTACTTGATGAACAACGCCACCATCGCGGATTACGCCAGCCGCATTGCGGCGCGTACGGATTTGACAGCGGAGCCCTCGGTGAAAGTGAAACGGCTTTATGAAATACTATTCGCGAGATTGCCTGTTGCAGAGGAACTGGCTCTGGCAGACAAATATCTGGGCGAAAAACCTGACGCAACAAAGTGGCAGAATTTTGCCCACGCACTCCTTTTAACTAATGAATTCTTCTTCATCGATTAACGTCGCCGACCAATGCGTGTTTTCACGTCGTGATTTTTTGACTCGCACGGGGACGGGCTTTGGGATGATGGCCTTGGCGGGACTGGCGAAGGCCGATCAACCGATGGCGCCCAAGGCACCGCACTTTGCGCCGAAGGCGAAGCGCGTGGTGCACCTGTTCATGAACGGCGGCCCTTCGCAGGTGGATACGTTTGACCCGAAACCGATGCTCACCAAGCTGCACGGGCAACCCTTGCCGGTGAAAAATTTCCGCACGGAACGACGCACGGGCCATGCGATGGGGTCGCCCTTTTCATTCAAGCAATACGGGCAATCGGGGCTGCCGGTGAGCGAGATTTTCGCCAAGACCGCGGCGGCCGCGGCGGATGACTTGTGCGTGATTCGCTCGATGAAAGCCGA
>JAPKDK010000410.1 GCA_028872645.1 Verrucomicrobiota bacterium | reverse complement strand
CCCGAAGAACCATGGCACATAAAAAAGGACAGGGCTCAGTCAAGAACGGCCGCGACAGCAACGCCAAAAGCCTCGGACTCAAGGTGGGCAACCAACAGCTCGTGAACGCCGGCACCATTCTCATCCGCCAACGCGGCACCAAATGGCACAAGGGCGCCAACGTGGGCATCGGCCGCGACCATACGCTTTTCGCGCTGGAGACCGGTCGCGTGATGTTCGACAAAACACGGGGCAAAAGCCGCGTGAACATCGAGCCAGTGGTCACGGTGCAAAACTAACCGGCGCACAATATCATTTCACGGCGAGGCCCTGTGCCTCGCTTTTTTTTGCCCCAAACCCAATCACGCAATGTTCATCGACCAAGTAAAAATTTACGCCCGTGCCGGGCACGGTGGACGCGGTTGCGTCTCCTTCCGACGCGAAGCCTTCGAACCCATGGGCGGCCCCGATGGCGGCGATGGTGGCCGCGGTGGCAGTGTCATCCTCGAAGCCAGCCACGATCTCAATAATTTGATCGCACAATTTTTTGTGCCGCGGCTCATCGCCAAAAATGGCAATGACGGCGAAGGTGCAAAGAAGACCGGCAAATCCGGAAAAGATGTGATCATCAAAGTGCCCTGTGGCACGGTGGTTTGGAAACTGGCCGACACCACGCCCACCGGTGAAAAACCGGAAGACGAACGCGTGGAAAATTCCGAGGGTGAACAGGCGATGGTCATTGACCTCGCCGCAGAAACTGACGAAGACGCCCCGCCCGCGCCGGAACTGGCCATCGGCCAGGAAGCCGAACTGGTGGTAGACCTCACCGAGCACGGCGAGCAATTCATCCTCTGCACCGGCGGACGCGGCGGGCAGGGCAATCATCACTTTGCCACGCCGCGCAACCAAGCCCCGCGCCACGCCCAACCCGGCAAACCCGGCGGCGAAGGAAACTATCATTTCGAGCTGCGGCTGATGGCCGACATCGGTCTTGTCGGTTATCCGAACGCCGGCAAGAGCACCTTGCTCAACGCCATTTCCCACGCCAAGCCAAAGATCGCCGCGTATCCGTTCACCACGCTGCACCCGCAAATCGGCGTGGTGGAAATGGACGGCTGGGAACGCTACACCGTGTGCGATATCCCCGGCATCATCGAGGGTGCCCACAACAACGTCGGCCTTGGGCACGCCTTTCTGCGGCACATCCGCCGCTGCCAAACGCTATGCGTTATCCTCGATATGGCCGGTACCGACGACCGCGATCCATGCGACGACTACGAAAAAATTCTGCGCGAGCTGGAGCTGTACGACGAAGCGATGCTCGCCAAACCCCATCTCGTGGCGGCGAACAAAATGGACGAAGACGCCGCCACCGAATACCTCGCCCAATTTCGAAAACGTTTCCCAAAAATAAAAGTGATGGAAATAATGGCCGCCATCGACGAAGGCGTCCCCGAGCTAATGGAACGCTTCCGCGAAGCGGCCAAAGCGTAAATCTCTTTTCCACACAAACCTTTTCCCCTAACCTCCGCCCCCTATGTTACGAGCTGGTATTGTCGGATTGCCCAATGTGGGCAAGTCCACCCTGTTTAACGCGCTTACTCGCACGCGCAAAGCGGAGGCGGCGAATTATCCTTTTTGCACGATCGACCCCAACGTGGGCGTCGTCACGGTGCCGGATGCGCGCCTCGCGCCTTTGTCCAAAATCGAAAACTCTGCCGAGATTTTGCCGGC
>JAPKDK010000107.1 GCA_028872645.1 Verrucomicrobiota bacterium | reverse complement strand
ATTGGCACGTGAGTCATCAAGTGTTGCGCAAAGATCGTGCGGTGTTTTATGCCAATAACCTTCCGCGCGGAATGCATCAGTTTCAATACCTCGCCCGCGTGCGCGCTGCCGGAACGGCTACCGCACCCGCGGCTAAAGTCGAGGCGATGTACGATCCCGACATCGTCGGCCTCACCGCAAGTCAACCCATCGTGACACTGCCTTTGAATGAGTAAACGCCTGCGCAAGCTCCGCGATTGGTTCGCACGCAAGACATGGCGACGATGGGCGTTGCGTTTTGGTTTTGTTGGGGTTGCAGCGTGGTTGGGATTGCAAACTGTGGTGACGTTAATGCCGTTGCCGAAGGGGATGGACGTATCGCCAGTATTCAGTCCCCAAGCCACAGATCGTAATGGGGAACCCTTACGGTTGTTGCTCATTTCGGATGAGAGGTTTTTTCAGCCGGTTGTGCTGAAGGAATGCGCTCCGGTTTTTTTGCGTGCTACGCTGGCGGCGGAGGACAAGCGTTTTTGGGGGCACTCGGGTGTGGATTGGTTCAGCACGGCGCGTGCGATGAAGGAAATTGCAGTGCATCGGCGAGTGATGTCCGGCGCATCGACCATCACGCAACAACTCATTAAAAATGCCGAGCCGCGCCCGCGTACGGTACGTACGAAAATCCTCGAAAACCTTCAGGCACTCAAACTCGAGCGCGCTTGGAGCAAGCAGCAAATTCTTGCGGCATATCTGAACCGCATCGATTATGGCAACCTCTGTCGCGGCGCGGGCACGGCGTCTTGGTTTTATTTTAATAAACCACTGGCCGATGTGTCGCCCGCCGAGGCGGCGTTTTTGGCGGCCTTGCCCAACGGGCCTTCGCGGTTGAATCCGCATCGCCACTTCGAGCGTGCCAAGCGACGCCAGCTTATAATCCTCGGGAGAATGCGGCGGCTCAATTGGCTGGACGCCGCCGCCCATCGTCGTGCTTGTGCTGAGCCCATTGCCCTGCACCGCGAAGGCCGCGCGTTTGCGGCGGCGCATTTTGTGGATTTGGTGCGACAACAACGCGAGGTGAAAACAAATGTGCGCACCACTTTGGATTTACCGCTCAACCGCTTTGTTCATCGTACGCTGATCGACCGGTTGGATCGCTTAACCAAGCGTAATGTTTCCAATGGCGCGGTGGTGGTAATCGAAAATGCAACGGGCAATGTGTTGGCGTTGGTGGGGTCGCGCAATTATTTTGAGGAAGAATCGGGTCAAGTGAACGGCGCGTGGGCGCCGCGCAGCGCTGGTTCCACGTTCAAGCCGTTCACCTATTTGCTGGCGTTGGAATCGGGAATGACACCCGCGACAGTAATCGCCGATGTGCCGACAGATTTCGCCACGAGCACGGGTGTGTTTAGTCCACGAAATTTTAACCGCCATTTCCACGGCCCGATGCGGCTGCGGTTGGCTTTGGCGAATTCGTTGAATGTGTCGGCGGTGAAAGTATTGGAAGCAGCGGGAGGCGCCTCGGTTTTGCAAAAACGATTACGCGAATGCGGGCTTTCTACTTTGGAAGCGAAGGCGAATCACTATGGGCTCGGATTGACGATTGGCAACGCGGAGGTGCGTTTGCTGGAATTGAGTAATGCGTATGCCACGCTCGCGCGGATGGGGGTGCATCGGCCGGTGCGGTTGTTGGCGGGTGACCCGAAAACCGGACAACGTATCTTTGATGCGCGGGACGCTTGGTTGATTGCGGATATTTTGAGTGACAACGCGGCGCGCACGCAGGCGTTTGGGTGGGAATCGGCGTTGGCATTTGAGTTTCCGGTTGCGTGTAAGACGGGCACGAGTTCGGATTTTCGGGATAACTGGGCGATGGGGTACACGCCGGAATTTACCGTGGGCGTGTGGGTGGGAAACTTCGATGGTGCGCCCATGCAAAATGTTTCCGGCGTAACGGGCGCTGCGCCGGTGATGCACGCGGTGATGGAACATTTGCACGAACGGTTTGGCACGAGTGAGTTTGAACGGCCCGATGGATTAACTCGCGCACAAGTGAATCAAATTTCCGGCCGAAGGGTGGGGGAGGGCGTGGCGGAATGGTTTGTTGCGGAGCGATTGCCGCCGATGGAATCGCGGAACGGTTTTAATGCGGACGGTCACGTGAAGTTGGGTGTGGATTACGCGGAGTGGTTTGCCAGCGCGGACAACACGCTTCGGAATCGCGCGGCACTTGATGTCTCAGCTATCGCCGAGGTGCGTGTGTTGGCGCCTCTGGCGGGTACGGTTTATTATTTGGATCCAGACTTGCCACATTCGAGCCGCCAAGTGAGATTGCGCGTGAATGCGGTTGCGGCGTGTTGGTCATCGGATACGCTGGAATGTGTCGCGCGTGACGGAGATGTGTTTGTACGATTGCAACTGGGCCGGCATCGGCTGACGGTGGAAGTGGACGGGCAACGGCTGGAAACGTGGATTGAAGTTGAGGGGTTGTGATTGTTTTCTGTGCAGAGTGAGTTTTCGTGTCTATATTCCTGCCGATGGCTTTGATTGATTTGGATTCAGTTGTACTGCGCTTGCGTGAGGGCGATCACGTGGGCGTGTTGAAAAAAACCGTGAAGGCGGGCACGGAATTGACCAAGGGCAACGGTTCGATTACGACGGCGGTGACCATTCCCGCTGGGCACAAGATTGCATTAGTAGCGGTGGCGGACGGCGAGGCTCTGCGAAAGTACGGGCAGATCATCGGTTTTGCTGAAGGTAACATTGCGGCTGGGGAGCATGTGCATTTGCAAAATTTGGTGTGCCGAGATTATGAACGGAAGCATCATCCGTGTTCGGATTATCGGCCCACGGAATTTTTTCCTCAAGTGGAGCGTCGCACGTTTCAGGGGTTTGCCCGACCAGCCGGGCGCGCGGGCACACGCAATTATGTGGCGGTGATTTCCAATGTGAACTGTTCCAACTCCGTTTCGCGTTATGTGGCGGAGCGCTTTCGCGGGCCGGAGTTTCAAAAACAATTTCCGAGCATCGATGGTGTGATTGCGCTGAAGACGCAAGGCGGGTGCGGGGTGGATCCGGGCGGGCCGATGCAGATCATCCGCCGCACGCTGGGCAACATGGCGCGGCATTCAAACATCGCGGGTTACGTAATGATCGGGCTCGGGTGCGAGGACAATCAAATCGCGGGCATTCGCGAGGATTATGATTTGGACAACCTGCGCGAGGGAGAGCTTGCGCCGAAATTCATGACCATCCAAGGCACGGGCGGTTCGTTGAAGACCATCGAAGCGGCGGCTAAAGCTGTGGAGGCGATTTTGCCGAAGGTGGCAGAGGGGCGGCGCACGGAGCAGCCTTTGTCAAAATTGTTGCTGGCGGAAAATTGCGGCGGCTCCGATGGCAACAGCGGTTGTACGGCAAACCCCGCGCTGGGCGTTGCCTCCGATGAACTGGTAAAGCACGGCGGCACTTCGGTGTTGGCGGAGACCACGGAAATTTATGGCGCGGAACATTTGCTGACCAATCGCGCGGCCACACCGGAGATTGCCGAAAAGCTAATGCGACAAATCCATTGGTGGGAGGACTACGCGCGCCGACACGACAGCACTATTAATAATAATCCTTCCGTGGGCAACAAGGCGGGCGGGCTCACCACGATTTATGAAAAGAGCCTTGGCGCGCTGGCCAAGGGCGGGCAGTCGCCACTGATGGCGGTGTACGATTACGCCGAACGTATCAACACGGCGGGATTTTGTTTTATGGATACGCCTGGCTACGATCCGGTGAGCATGACGGGGCTGGTGGCGGGCGGCTGCAATGTGGGTGTTTTCACCACCGGCCGCGGTAGTGCGTATGGTTGTAAACCGGCGCCCTGCATCAAGGTGGCCACGAACACGGCACTGTTCAACTGGATGGAAGAGGATATGGATTTGAATGCGGGGACGATCATCGACGGCACGGAAACGGTGGCGGAAGTAGGCGCGCGAATTTTTGAGAAAATCATCGCGGTGGCAAGCGGGGAGAAAACGAAGAGTGAGTTGAATGGGATTGGGGATGATGAGTTCCAGCCTTGGTTTCCTGGGGCGCAATATTGAAACTTTACATCATTCCTTTCCGCGTTGGTTTTACCTTCAGTGTGTACCGCCCGTTTTTCTGTTCCAACTTCACAGCGTCGCCAAACGAGTTGCTCAATTTTTTGCTCGTTAACGTTTTCTTCAAAGTGCCGGAAGCACAAGCTTGACCTTCCTTTAACAGCAACGCGTGGGAGAAGGCAGGCATAATTTCTTCGACGTGATGAGTGACGAAGACGAGGGCAGGGGCGTTGGATTGGCGGGCGAGGCGGTTGAGGAATTGAAGGAAGTTTTCGCGGGCAACGGGATCGAGTCCGGCGCAGGGTTCGTCGAGGATGAGCAGCTTGGGTTTTGCCATCAGTGCGCGGCCGATGAGGATGCGCTGGCGTTCGCCTTGGGAGAGGTGATGCCAGGAGCGGTCGGCAAGGGGGAGGCATTCGATGCGTTTGAGGATGGCGCGGGCGGTGCGACGGTCGGCGGGGGTTGGGGTTTCCCAAAGATCGATCATAGCGTATTTGCCGCTGATGATTGTCTCGAGCGCGGGCTCGGCGGGGGCCATTAGTTTGTTGAGGGCACTGCTGACGAGTCCGATTTTTTTGCGCAGCTCGGGCCAGTGGCTTTCGCCAAAGGTTTGACCGAGCAACTGGATGTCGCCGTCGGTGGGGGTTTTGTAGCCAGTGAGTGCGGCGAGCAATGTGGTTTTTCCAGAACCGTTAGGGCCGAGGATTACCCAGTGCTGACCGGGATCGACGCGCCAATTGATGCCGTCGAGAATGACGGTGTCGCCCCGCTCGAGTCGGAGGTTTTCAATGCAAAGAATGGGGCGACGCGGCACGCAGGGCTTTTAACGGGCAAAAGGTGTGCGGCCAAGCGAAAATTTCGCTTGCGGATGGGGGTGCGGTTGTTAGGCTAGTGGCTGAAACATCTGACATGAAAAAAATCATACTCTTTTCCCTCATTCCCATGCTGGCGATTTTCGTTTTTGAAACGGCTGCTGCTGACAAAAACCTGCCGGGCTACACGGATACGCCAGTCATCCCCGGTCAAAAATGGCGCGTGCATGACGCCAACCGCCCTCGGCCCAAGGTGATGAAGGCGGAGATTTCAAAGACGCTGGGCATGAAGCCGCCCAAGGGCGCGGTGGTGTTGTTTGATGGCACAGACATGAGCCAATGGAGTCACAATAAATGGAAGGTGGAAAAGGGCTACATGGAAGTAACGCGTGGCTCAGGACAGTTGAACAGCAAGGAGAAGTTTGCCTCCATCAAGTTGCACTTGGAATTTGCCACGCCGGAAAAAGTGGTTGGTAATAGTCAGGGGCGCGGTAACAGTGGCGTATTTTTTTGCGGCAAATACGAGGTGCAAGTGCTGGATTCGTACAACAACATTTCCTATGCGGACGGCCAGTGTGCGGCGATTTACGGGCAGCATCCGCCGAGCGTGAATGTGTGCCGACCTCCGGGCGAATGGCAGACTTATGACATCGAATTTCGCGCGCCGAAGTTTGGCAAGGACGGAAAGGTGACGCGGTCGGCAGTGGTGACAGTGATTCACAATGGTGTAAAGGTGCACGACCAACGCGAACTCATCGGCCCATCCGGGCATCGGAGCGTAAAAAAATATGTGAAGCACGGTCCCGGTTCCATTGGTCTGCAGGATCATGGAAACCCTATGAGGTTTCGCAATATCTGGGTGGTGAAATTGGACGACTGATCCAATATATACTCATTGAGCGGGGCCAAAATGGCTCCGCTTTTTTTATAATAAGGCTGAACCAGCTTCATCCGCACACGTAGAATAAACTCACAAATTCCTTTTGTTTATAGCTCGTATTTGACGCGGGGCTACTTGGGGTCGTAGTTTGTGGCGGCACGTTACATGGCTGTTAAAGACGATTACTTGGTCGACACCCTTATGAACATGGGGCTGGTTGATAATGTTCAGCTGGATGCTGCTCGCCCTGCGGCGGAATCCGCTGGGGCAGGTCTGGTCGATACGTTGGTGGTTCAAAAAATCATTAACATCGATCAAATCACGCAGGCGCGTGCGATGCAGTTTGGTTGCGAGCAAATTGACTTGCGTGAGTTGAGGCCACGTGATGATTTGCTGCGGGCCATTCCGCGGCATATTTCCCGGCGTTATCAGGTTGTACCGGTTGAAGTGACTGACAATGAGTTGGTGGTGGCACTTTCGGATCCCACCGACATCGATGCGACGGATGGCCTCACTCGGATGGTCAATTATCCGAGCATCGTTTTCAAGGTAGCCAGTGAGCCGCAAATCCGCGCGGCGATCGATCGCTTCTATGGCTCGGCCAATGAAGCCGTGGAGCGAATCGTTCAGGAACTTTCCCAAACTCAGGTGGATCTCGACCAAATACAGGCCGAGGGCGGTGCGGCGGCGGCTGGCGCAGGCGTGGAAGTGGAGGACGATTCTGACGCGCCTCTAGTGAAGATGGTGAGCCTCATCATTCAGGAGGGGTTCAAGATGGGTTGCTCGGATGTGCACATTGAGCCGTTTGAGGAACGCCTGCGAATCCGATATCGCGTGGATGGCGTGTTGCGCGAGGGCAACGCCCCACCGAAACGCGTTGGGGCACCGATTATCAGCCGGTTGAAAATTGAGTCCGGCATGAACATCGCCGAGAAGCGGACCCCACAGGATGGCCGCTATCAACAGGTGATCGATGGGCGCGTGATTGACTTTCGTGTGAGTTGCCTCCCCACCATTTATGGCGAGAGCATCGTCATGCGTATTTTGGATAAGAGCGGATTGAATCTCGGCCTCGATCAGCTTGGCTTTATGCGGGAAGATCAGGAAGTGTTTGAGCGCAACGCCCAAATGCCTGACGGCATCATGCTCGTCACGGGGCCAACCGGCTCAGGAAAAACCACCACACTTTATTCCTGCCTCAATCTCCTCAACACCCCGAACAAAAAAATTATTACCGTGGAGGATCCGGTGGAATACATCCTCTCCGGAATCAACCAATGCCAGGTTAATGTGGCGGCAGGTATGACTTTTTCCGCCGCGTTGCGCGCGATGCTACGCCAGGCGCCGAACATCATTATGCTCGGGGAAATTCGGGATTCGGAAACCGGCACCATTGCTGTGAACGCCTCGCTCACCGGTCACTTTGTTTTCTCCACGCTGCATACCAATGATGCGCCCGGTGCCATTACCCGTATGGTGGATATGGGGGTGAAACCGTTCTTGGTAGCCGCCGCCACTCGTTGCATTATTGCCCAACGGCTGGTGCGCCGCATTTGCGGCAAATGCGTCATCCAACACAAATTAACAGAGGGGGAGATAAAAGCCCTGCGCCTTACGCCTGAACAGGTGGAAACCGCTATGCCGATGATAGGTGCCGGTTGCAAGGCGTGCGATGGTGGCGGCTACAAGGGTCGCTTCGGGATTTTCGAGGTGTTGGAAATTGACAACACACTACAACGGATGATAATCGACGAAAAACCTGTGGCCGATTTACGCGAGTACGCTTTGAAAAATGGCTTAATGAAAACGCTCCGCATGGATGGCATCAATAAAGTGATGTCGGGAATGACGACTGTGGAGGAAGTTATGCGCACAACGACATCTGACGAACACTAATATTTACCATGCCTGCAAGAGAACCCATATACCGGATGCCCGATTTGCTCACGTTGCTGGTTGATACCGGCTCCTCCGATCTCCACGTGCGGGTGGGCATTCCGCCGGCCTATCGCGACAGCGGCACGCTGGTCCGGGTGGAAGGGCCAGATTGCGAACCGGAAGATGTAGAGTACCTCGTCAAATCCATCGCGTCGGACGATCAAATCCAGCAAATTCGCACTCAAGGCGGCGCGGACTTTGGATTCGCATTCGGTACAAAAGCCCGTTTCCGTGTAAGCGCATTCAAAGAACGCGGCAACATGGCGCTGGTGCTCCGGCAAATTCCAGCCGACCTGCTTACTATCGAGCAAATCGGCCTCGACCAAGGGTTGGTCGACAAACTCCTCGCTACCCCGCGCGGCATGATCCTCGTCACCGGCCCCACCGGTTCCGGCAAATCCACCACGCTTGCCTCGATGCTCAACATCATCAACGAAACCGATGATGAATGCCACATGATCACCATCGAGGATCCCATCGAGTTTTATCATCCCCACAAAAAAGCGATCACTTCCCAACGCGAAGTGCATGTGGATGTCCCTAGCTTTGCCGAAGCGTTACGGCGTGCTTTGCGGCAGGATCCGGAAGTAATTTTGGTGGGCGAGCTTCGCGATTTGGAAACCATCGAAATGGCTGTGAGCGCGGCTGAGACGGGTCACGTGGTTTTCGGTACGCTCCACACTACGGGCGCGGCCAAGACGGTGGACCGGATTGTAAACGCCTTCCCGATGCAACAGCAGGAGACTATCCGCATTCAGCTTTCCACGGTGTTACAGTGTGTGATTTCCCAAATTCTTTGCAAACGCATTCCCAAGGGGCGCGTGGCCATCCACGACATCATGGTGATGACCTCTTCCATCTCGGCGCTCATCCGCGACAACAAAACCTTCCGCATTCCGTCCGATCAACAAACCGGCCAGAGATACGGGATGGTGACATTGGATGACGGGTTATTTAACTACTATAGCAAAGGAGTTGTATCCCGCGAGGATTGTGTAAACAAAGCGCAGGATCACACCGGCATGATGATGCGGCTCAAGGAGTGGGACGAGCAACAAGCGACGCTTCAAGCTGAACAGCTGGCTGCGGGCGGAGTGCCGCCCGCCGGTTAATCGAATTTAGTTAACGATGTCTAATGTGATTACAAATTCGCTGTTGGTTCTCATTCTTGAGCGTGGCTTGGCGGATGAGCAGGATTTAGAGGCGCTCCAGGGCGAGCATAATCTCTCCGGCGAATCGGTTGCCGTACTGCTGGCCAGGGATGGGTTGGTGGATGTTCCCACCCAATTGGAGTTGATTGCTGAATACTTGGGAACCGATGTATTGGATCTCACGGGGATTGATTTCACTGAAGACTTGGTGAACCTTATTCCGGTGGACATGGCTAAGCAGTACCAATGC
>JAPKDK010000106.1 GCA_028872645.1 Verrucomicrobiota bacterium | reverse complement strand
CGCAAGAAAATTGCCGCGCAACGTAAGAAGCTCCACGCCGAGGACCCCGTTTACAAGGAGACCCTCTTCGCCACGTACCGCGCCAACCGCGCGCTGGATGCCTTTCTTGTGGAACAAAATCCAGCCATCGATCAGGGGCCAGCCACCGGGAGCAAGGCCGCTCTCGAGCGGGCCCGGCAAAAGCATCGGAATGATCCGGCCTACCAGAAACTCACCGCGGCCGCCGAGGCTGCCCAACGCAAACTTGAGGCTGATTATCCCCAGTTGTTTGTCTCCGACGACGCCATCAAGCAGAAACGTGACGCGACTCGCAAGGAGTTGAAGAACGATTCCGCCTACAAGGCGATCACTCAAAAACGCGCCGCTGCTTATCGCGCCCAACAGGATTATTTGCACAACCGGGACAAGGAACTCGGCAGACTCAAGCAGCGTCTTGACGCGGCGAAACAAAAGTAAACAGCGCGGCGCGCTGGAGGCAGCGCATTCTACCTTCAAGGTGGTTCAAACTGAAACTTGCTTTGATAGCGGCTTTGCGTGTAGTGCCTTCGCGCATGGCGAAGACGGCTATTTTGTTTGCAGGGCAGGGGGCTCAGGTGGTGGGCATGGGGCAGGACCTCGTGCAGGCTTTTCCGGTGGCGCAGGATTTGTTTGCGCGGGCGGATGAGGCGTTGGGGTATGAGCTTTCGCGGGTTTGTTTCGATGGACCGGATGAGGCGCTGACGCAAACGGAGAATGCACAGCCGGGGATTTTTCTGGTGAGCTGGGCGGCGTTGGAAGTGCTGAAGGCGCAAGTTCCTAGTTTTAAATTTGAGGCGGCGGCGGGTTTGTCTTTGGGGGAATTTACGGCGCTCACGGCGACGGGGGTGATGTCTTTCGAGGACGGGCTGCGGGTGGTGCGGCAGCGCGGGCGGTTTATGCAGGAGGCGTGCGACGCGACAGAGGGCGGCATGGCGGCGATTATCGGCCTCGACGAAGACGCGACGCGCGAGGTGTGTGCGGCGGCGGAGGTGGAGTTGGCGAATTTGAATTGCCCGGGACAATTGGTAATTTCCGGCACAGCGTCGGGCATCGAAAAAGCCTGCGCGCTGGCCAAGGAACGCGGGGCCAAACGCGCGCTGCCCTTGCCGGTGGCCGGCGCGTATCATTCGCGCTTGATGGAAAGCGCGCGCCCGAAACTGGAGACGGCATTGCGCGAGGTGGATTTGAATCTACCAGCGGTGCCGGTGGTTTCCAACGTGACCGCGCAACCGCACGCGACGGCGGGAGAAATTTTGCAGAGGCTCGTGGAACAAGTGACTTCGCCCGTACGCTGGGAGGCGTCTATCCGGCATTTGATCGACGAGGGTTTCACGCGTTTCATCGAGCTTGGCCCCGGCACGGCACTCACCGGTTTCATGCGCCGAATTGATCGCGGGCTTGAAGTGCACAATGTGGCCGATGTGCCGAGTCTGGAAAAAACGGTTGCGGCTTTGAACGAATAACATTACTCACCACACACGATGTCACTTGAAAATCAAACTGCAGTAGTCACCGGCGCGGGTCGTGGCATTGGTCGCGCGATTGCGCTGGCGTTCGCCGGGGCCGGGGCGGATGTGGTGTGCGTTTCGCGCACAGAAGCCAACTCGCAATCGGTGGCGGACGAAGTAGCGGCACTAGGCCGCAAGAGCTGGGCGGTGGCGGTGGACGTGAGCGACACGGCAGCGGTCGAGGCAGCGGTGGTAAAAATTTTGGAGGACACCGGCGGCGTGAACATTTTAGTCAACAACGCCGGCGTCACGCGCGATGGTTTGCTGATGCGCATGAGCGAGGCGGATTGGGACACGGTGCTGGACACCAATCTCAAAGGCGCGTTCACGCTGACGAAAGCGTTCGCGCGCCCACTGCGCAAGGCGGACAACGCGCGCATTATTAACATCGCATCGGTGGTCGGCCTCATTGGTAACGCGGGCCAAGTCAACTACGCGGCAAGCAAGGCGGGGCTGATTGGGTTTACCAAAAGTTGTGCCAAAGAACTGGCCAAGAGCGGTGTGACGGTGAACGCCATTGCACCGGGCTTCATCGCCACGGACATGACCGATGAGCTCAGCGACAAAGTGAAGGACGCCATCAAAGCCAAAATCCCGATGGGTGAATTAGGCGCCGTGGACGATATAGCGGGCGCGGCTTTGTACCTTGCCAGCCCTGCGGCGCGCTATGTTACTGGTCAAGTGTTGACGGTCGATGGCGGAATGGTGATGTGATGTCCCCACGCGCGGGTTTTTTTGTGAATAAAAAAACCCGACTCGGGGCTTGACGCTTGGCTTGAATTGGCTGACAAGCAACGCACCTTTTAGGAGCAAACAAATATGTCTGAAGAAAAGAGCATTAAGGACCGGGTTCAAGCAATCGTGGTGGAACAACTGGGCGTCAAGCTCGAGCAAATTACGCCGGAGGCAAAGTTCATCGAGGATCTCGGTGCGGATTCGCTGGATACGGTGGAACTGGTGATGGGCCTCGAAGAGGAATTCGGCAACGAAATCCCCGATGAAGAAGCGGAGAAGCTCATCACGGTGGGTGACGTCATCGCGTTCATCGAGGAATCCCAGGGCTAAACCGCCGCAACCATTTCGGGCAGCGGACCAGCACGGTTCCGGCTGCCCATTTTTTTGCGCAAAAATTTCTTTCGATAAAAATGGGAAGTGAAACAGGCATACGAGTAGTGGTCACCGGCACGGGCGTCGCCTCGTCGCTCGGCTGCGAGGTGGAAACGTTTTGGGAAAACGTCATCGCCGGCCAATGCGGCATCGATCGTGTGACCTCGTTTGACATCAGCGGCTTCGCCTGCCAAATCGCCGCGGAGGTTAAGAACTTTGACCCCACCCCCGCCTTTCCCAACGCCAAAGAAGTGCGGCGTGCCGATCGCTTTACTCAGCTGGGCATCTATGCCGGCTGGAAGGCGCTCGAAGATTCGGGAATGAATCTTGAGGAACTCGACCGCGATCAAATCGGCAGTTTCATCGGCAGCGGCATCGGCGGGCTCGGCACTCAGGAAGCGCAACACACCGTCCTCACCAGCCGCGGCCCGGGGCGGATGTCGCCCTTCACCATTCCGATGCTTATTTTGAATATGGCCTCGGGCGTGTTTTCAATTTATTATGGGTTGCGCGGGCCAAATATGGCCATTTGCAGCGCGTGCGCCACGAGCACGCATTCGATCGGCGAAGCGTGGCGGACGATTAAAATGGGTGACGCCAAAGCCATCTTTGCCGGTGGCGCCGAAGCCGCCGTGGTGCCAATGGGGATGGGCGGGTTCGCCGCGATGAAAGCGATGAGCACTCGTAACGACGAACCCAAAACCGCATCACGGCCTTTTGATATTGGACGCGACGGCTTTGTGATGGGCGAAGGCGCCGGCGTGCTCGTGCTCGAAGAGCTGGAACACGCCAGGGCGCGAGATGCAAAAATTTATTGTGAAATCGTCGGGTACGGTAACACCGCCGATGCGAATCATCTCACCGCCCCCGCGCCCGATGGCGAAGGCGCGGCGCGTTGTATGAAGATGGCCCTGCGCAGCGGTGGGCTCGATATTGATAACATCGACTATATCAACGCCCACGGCACCAGCACGCCGCAAGGTGATATTTGCGAAACCAAAGCCATCCGCAGCGTGTTCAAGGATCACGCCGACAAGATTGCTGTCAGCTCCACCAAAGGCGCCACCGGCCATATGCTCGGCGCCGCCGGCGCCGTGGAAATGATTCTCGTGGCCAAGGCGTTGCAAACCAATATCGCGCCGCCCACCATCAATTTACACAACCCCGATCCTGAGTGCGATTTGGACTACGTGCCGCACGAGGCCCGCGAGATCGAAATTGACGCCGCGCTCAGCAACTCCTTTGGCTTTGGCGGCCACAACGCCACCATTGCCGCCACCAAGTTCACCGGCTACGCTGCGCGCGTGGACTGAAAAAGTGCTGCCGGCATCTTGCCGGCCGAATGGTAGGGACGCGCGGCCGCGTGTTCTGGACGCGCGACAGCGCGTCCCTGCCGGCACCCAATGTATGAACTTCCTCCAACTCATCGAGCAAAAACGCGATGGCGGCGAACTCTCGCCAGAAGCCATTGCCAAGGCTGTCAACGCTTTCGCCAATGGTTCCGTGCCGGATTATCAAATGGCCGCATTTTTGATGGCCATCCAGTTTCAGGGGATGACCTTGGCCGAAACCCGCGCGCTCACACTGGCGATGCGCGACAGCGGTGAGGTGCTGCAATTCCCCGAAGATGATCGGCCCATTGTCGACAAACATTCCACCGGCGGCGTGGGCGACAAAGTTTCACTGCCACTCGCGCCATTGCTCGCGTGCCTCGGCTATCGCGTGCCGATGATCTCCGGCCGCGGCCTTGGCATCACCGGCGGCACGCTGGACAAACTCGAGAGCATCCCCGGCTTCACCACTCAACTTTCGGCGGAACAATTCGTGGGCCAAGTGCAAGAAATCGGCGTGGCCCTCGGCGGCCAGACCGACGAGATCGCTCCCGCCGACAAAGCGCTCTACGCGCTGCGCGATGTCACCGGCACCGTGCCGTCGGTGCCGCTCATTACCGCCAGCATCCTTTCCAAAAAACTCGCCGAGAATTTGGATGCGCTGGTGATGGACGTGAAGTTCGGCGCGGCTGCCTTTATGCACACCCGCGATGACGCGCGCGCGTTGGCGAAATCCATCGTGAACCTCGCCACTGAATGCGGCGTGCAAACCACCGCGCTGCTCACCGACATGGACACCCCGCTCGGCTGCGCCGCCGGCAATTGGCTGGAGGTCAAAGAATCCATCGCCTGTCTCGAAGGCAATGGCCCGAAGGATTTGAAGGAGCTTGTCATCGCCTGCGCCGCCCAACTCCCCGGCTGCGATGCTAATCGCGCCGCCACCGAACTCGCCAGTGGCCGCCCGCGGATTTTGTTTAATAAACTCCTCGCCGCCCAAGGCGCGGACTTGGGCGCATTTGAAACCAAACTGAAACAAGAGACCCCCGCGCCCGTCGTCCGGGAATTGCCCGCGCGCGGGAATGGTTTTGTGGCCCGATGCGATGCGCGAATCATCGGCGAAGTGGTGCGCGATCTTGGGGGTGGCCGACAGACGAAGGATTCGGAAATCCACCCGGACGTGGGGCTCGACCAAATGCTCAAGCCCGGCGAAGCCATCGATCGCCCTCTTTGCCGAATCCACGCGCGGACGGAGGCCGATGCGGAGATGGCGGCGGAACGGTTGGTCGCGGCTTTTGAGATTGCTGATGAACGGCCCGGCCTCGACCCACTTATTTGCGAAATACTGGGGTGAGGATGGGGACATGCTCCCGCATGACCATGGACGCACGCAGCGTGTCCCTACCAATGCATTTTGCCCCCTTGACAGGTCTGGATAATACTGGCAGTCTCCGCCGTTCCCCGTTGGTTTTCGGGCTAAATACGACATTTTCGACTAATTTTATACTGATTTCATGAAACGCACATTTCAACCCTCGAATTTGAAACGAGCGCGCCGGCACGGTTTTCGCTCGCGTATGGCTACTAAAGCGGGCCGCGGCATCATCAAGCGCCGCCGACAAAAGGGCCGCTCTCGACTCACCCCGGAACTCTGATGACCTCCGGGGCGCCGGCTCGGCTTCGGTTGACCCGCGCGATGCGCATCCGACAAGGACGTGACTTTGCGCGGCTCAAAAGCCAAGGCCGTCGGCTGGCGCAAGGCGGGCTGGTTCTCAACTGGTTCGAGCTTCCCGAAGACACCCCCTCCCGATTCGCTGTGATCACCACCCGCAAACTTGGCAACGCCGTCATCCGCAACCGCGCGAGACGGCTGCTGCGCGAATGCTTTCGCCTGCACCAACACGCCCTCCGTGTGCCGGTGGAGATGGTGCTCATCGCCCGGCGCTCGTTGGTCGGCCAATCCTTCGCGGGAGTGGAGGCGGATTATTTGGCCATCCTGCGTTCCGCAAAATTAATTTCTAACTAGTGAACCCACTGCAATTCATCCTACTCGCGCTATTGCGGTTTTATCGCTGGGCCATTTCGCCGCTGCTCACGATGGTGGCGGGCGGCTCCATTTGCCGCTTCGAGCCAAGCTGCTCGGGGTACGCGATGGAGGCGGTGAAAACGCATGGCGCATTGCGCGGCAGTTGGCTCACCTTGCGGCGATTGGGTCGGTGCCATCCGTGGGGCGGTTGCGGGCATGACCCCGTTCCACAAGTGCAAGTGCAGTTGAAAGCAAAGATTTAATTCATGGATCGTACCGGAAAAATCATTCTCGTTGTTTCAGTGTTAGCGATGCTTGGTGGCATGCCGCTGGCTATGAAGCTGGGGCTCATCAAGATGAGCCCGCCGAAGGAGGATGAAAATGCCACGAGTACCAATCAGGTCACGCAAGCGGGCACCAATACGCCAGTGGTGGCACCGACCAATTCGCCAACGATTTCGACCAACACACCGGCCACTCCCAATCAACCGGCACCGCCGGCGGTGGTGGAGATTCCTGTTGTCGAGGAATCTACGCTCACGCTTTCCAGTAGAAAAGCAAAGTTCATAATCACCTCACTGGGTGGCGGCGTGAAGCAGGTGGATTTACTGGATTATCCAAAGGAAATCGGCGAGGACGCCACATCCGCGCCGGTGGCACTCAAGAACACCGGCAAACTGCTGCCCTTGCTGGCATTGCAGCCAAACATCGGCAAGCCGGAGCACGAACCTGGTTCGGTGCGCCCCTATCAAACCAACGCCATTCCGTACAAACTGGAATTGGTGGACGCCGAAACCGTGCGCGCCACGGCGGATTTGCCCGGCGGCATGGAGGTGGTTAAGACCTTCCGCCTCAAGGAAGATTATCAACTGGAAGCCGAGGTGGTGTTGCGCAACGTCTCCGGAGGCTATATGAAAGAGAGCGGGTTTTATTTGGTGTCCGGTTCCGTGGCGGAGCCGGAGAGCACCTCGCGCATGATGGGCATGAATTTTGGCCTCATGTGGTTTGATGGCGCGGAGACTGTGTCTGTTGGGCCCGGTTGGTTCCAAAATTATCGCATGGGCTGCATGTGTTTTGGCAGCAAGGGCGAGCGCAACAATTACACTCACGGGCAGGGCAACGTGGTATGGGCGGGCGCATACAGCCGGTTCTTTGCGCAGGTGACCATGCCGAAAGAACCCGGCCAAATGCTGGTGGCGCATCAACTGCTCATGCCTACGCAGGAGAAACCCAATCGCAAAGCCTTCGAGACGGCCATTGTGTGGGACGCCCCGTCGCTCGATGTCGATGAATCGGTGACGAATCATTTCACGGTTTATGTCGGCCCGCGGGAATTCAAGCGGTTGGAAGCCATCGGCTTGGAACAGGGCAATCAACTCGAAGGAATCATGGATTTCGGTGGATGGTTTGGCTGGGTTGCCAAGGGATTGCTGATGCTGATGACCTGGTTCAATGGGATCGGCCTTTCCTACGCGCTTTCCATCATCGCCATCACCGTGCTCATCAAAATCGTCTTCTGGCCGCTCACCGCGCGCAGCCTGCGGTCCATGAAAAAAATGGCCGCCGTGAACGCTAAGATGATGCCGGAAATCAAAGTCATCCGCGAACGCTACAAGGATGACTACCAGAAGATGAACATGAAGATGATGGAGATTTACAAAAAGTTTGGTGTAAATCCCCTCAGCCAAATGGGCGGCTGTTTGCCCATGGTCATCCAAATCCCAATCTTCTTTGGCTTCTTCACCATGCTCCGCACGGCCATCGAGCTGCGCGGCGCGGAATTCCTCTGGGTGGCCGACCTCTCCTCGCCCGATACCGTGATGGAAATCGCCGGTTTCCCAATCAACATCATGCCGCTCCTCATGACCGCCACGATGTTTTTGCAAATGCGGCTACAACCGCCTTCACCCGGCATGGACCCGGCCCAACAGGCCATCATGAAATACATGCCGCTGATGTTTGTGTTTATCCTTTACTCCGCCTCCGCTGGGCTGTGCCTCTACTGGACCGTACAAAACGTACTGACCATTGTGCAAACCAAGATGACCAAAGTGAAACCGGAGGATGAAAACGTGGTGGAAGTCATCCAACCCACAAAAAAACGAAAACGAAAAGACGGAAACTTATGACCATGTCAACCATACCCAAAAGCATTCTCGAAAACCTACTCAACCGCCTTGGCTTTAATGCCACCGTGGAGGAAACCCCAATGGACTCCGGCAGTCTCCTCAACGTAACCACCGAGGATGATCCCGGCCGCCTCATCGGCCGCCAAGGCCGCACGCTGAGCGACCTCCAATACCTCACCAACCGCCTGCTCATTGTGCAGGACAAGGAAGCGCCAAAAGTCACCGTTGACGTTGGCAACTACCGCACCGAAAACCGCGAGAGCCTTGTGAAAAAAGCCAACGAAGCCGCCGCCAAAGCCCGCCGCTGGGGCGAGGTGGTGGAGATGGAGCCAATGACCGCCTTCGACCGCCGCACCGTGCACCAAACCCTCGCCGAAGCGGAAGACATCACCACCGAATCCATCGAGGTGGATGGCACCAATGACAAGGTAGTTTTAGTGCGTCCGAAAAAGTAGTGAGTAGAAAGTCGTGTGGAAAATTTCAACCCGGGCCAATTCGGCCCGGGTTTTTTGGTAGGGACGCGCTGCGCGTGTCCGCGGACGCGCAGGAGCGCGTCCCTACCAAATCCATCGCAGCTATGTCACAATTGGCACGGCGATTGCTATGTGTACGTGCAATGGTTGCCACAGACCACAAACAGGACGAAATCGGCGAATTCGAGCAAGCTTCGCAGAAGCTCCTGCTCAATATTGCCCTCGAAGCCTCCAGCCACGAGCTGCAACAGATAGTCGCCAGTCGACGGAAACCTGCCAATCTCTCCGGCTACTACCGCAGTTTGCAATCGTGGCACTCGCCCGTGCTGCACCAAGTGGACGCCTAAACGAAATCGCTTTCGTTTCGCCCAATGCAACGCCGCTGGGTTGTCTTCGCTCGTGACGCGTGATACTCTCCCTTTTTTCAATCCACCGTTTCGGCGGTGGGCGTCGTCGTCGTCATCGTCGCCTTATCTAAGGCGGAGGGGGCGGCGGCGGCGAATTACTTTTTCT
>JAPKDK010000105.1 GCA_028872645.1 Verrucomicrobiota bacterium | reverse complement strand
TGTCGCAGGTGGGCTTTGAGGTGGAGGCATTGAAACCCATCCACAAACGGCAGGGGGTGTTGCGTTGTTTGCATCACGAATTTTTTCTGCCCTACGAGTGGTTGCTCACGCGCGGGTTGAGCGCGGTGATGGCGCCGTTTATTCCCGGCGCGTGGGTCGCCCATATGCTGCTGGGGGTGGCTCGGAAACCGATTGGCAAAGCGTGATGCGGAATGCATTGCGATCTGTAAAGCTGGGCTTGCAGTCACTGCCGTTTCGGATGGCGGCGGCGATGGGCAGTCGCGGGAGGGGTGCTCCGATTCAGTTTGTGGTGGAGGATGCGGCTTGGGCGATTCGTTGGGTGGGCGAAGGTATTCGCGATGGTTTGCCCGAAGAGGCGCGAGGCAAAGTGGCCACCACGCTTGCGCCGCATCGGTTGATAAATCGCGTGGCGCATTTTGGCTCTCAATATATGTGGGTGGATTGGGCGCCGCATCTCTCCCACACCAATCAGCCGGTGGTTTCTTTTTTTCACGGCAAACCGGAGGACGGCCCGGCAGTGGAAGCGCACATTGAACGATTTTTGAAAACGGAGCCGCAACTACGCCGCATCGTCACCTCGGCCGGAATCGTTCGTGAGCGGTTGATTGATTGGGGCGTACGTGCCGACAAAATCGTTCGTATTCCAATTGGGACAGACGTGGCGATGTTTGCGCCGCCGACTCCGGAACTACGCGCGGCCGCCCGTGCGCGCTTGGGGTTTTCGGAAGATGCGATCGTGATGGGCTCATTTCAAAAAGACGGTGTGGGTTGGGATGAAGGATTGGAGCCTAAGCCGATCAAGGGGCCGGATATTTTTTTGGATACGGTGGAGCAATTGGCCAAGGATTTACCCGTCGAGGTTTTACTTTCCGGTCCGGCACGCGGGTTTGTGAAAAACGGATTGAAAGCGCGTGGTATTCCGTTTCAACATCATTACCCTCCCGCGCGCGCGGATTTGATCGAGCTGTATCACGCACTGGATTTGTATTTGATGACCTCCCGCGAGGAAGGCGGGCCGATGGCGTTGATGGAAAGCATGGCATCGGGGGTGCCCGTCGTGTCCACTTCAGTGGGGATGGCGCCGGATTTAATTGCGGACGGGGTCACCGGTGGCTTGGCGGCCTCGGAGGATGTCGAGGGGCTTGTGAATCGGGCGCGGTCGATGCTTGCTTTGGATGATTCCGCGCGGGCGCAGCTCGTCGCCAAGGCGCGCGAAGCGGTGCGGCCGTGTGATTGGAAAGTCGTTGCGCGGCGGCATTGGGAGGAGGTTTATCAACCGCTATTAAATGAAGCAGCCTGAGGCATCATTGGCCAAGCGGCTGGCGCGGGCGGTTTACAGCCGGGCGTGTGGCGCGCGGGTGTGGGCGAATGGCTTGGCCTCAAGTTCGGGCGACATCGCGGTGCATTACGGTGGCGCGCGTGAAGGCGGTGCCGGCGGACCGCGGGTAAAAGTGCGGCGACTGCGCGAACATTTTCCCGAGGCAGGTTGGCGCTTTAATCTCGTCTACACACTCAGTAGCGCGTCCCATCTTTCCGCAGCGGACTTGGCGCGATTGCGGCGGCGGGGCACGCCGATTGTTCATAATCAAAACGGCACTTTTTATCCCGCGTGGTTTGGCGGCGATTGGCGGGCGGAAAACCGTCGGATGGCTCGCGCCTTTCACGCGGCGCACCACGTTTTTTTTCAGAGCGAGTATTGCCGCCGCGCCGCGCATAAGCATTTGGGCGACCGCGATAGACCGGGCGAGGTTTTGTACAACGCGGTGGACACCGCACAGTTTACGCCCAACGATTCGATTCAAACTGAAGGGCCGATTCGTTTTTTAGTCACCGGCCGCTTTGGCCGCCATCATCAATACCGCCTCGAAGTGGCCGTATCCGGGCTGCGCGTGGCGCGTGATGCGGGGCTCGATGCGTGCCTCACGCTTGCCGGTCAATTTGATTCCGAAATGCTTGTGGAAATCCGCCAACAAATCGACCGATTGGAGTTGCAGGAATTCGTGAAAATCCCCGGCTCTTTTTCACAGGCGGACGCTCCTAATGTTTATCGCGCGGCGGATATTTTTTTGCTGACCACCCATCAGGACGCTTGCCCCAACGCTGTGCTGGAGGCGATGGCGTGCAGGTTGCCGGTGCTTCACTCGAGCAACGGCGGCGTGTCCGAGTTGGTGGGCACGGAGGCTGGCATTGGGTTGGAATGTCCGGAGGATTGGGAAATCCCTCGCCCGCCCACAGCCGAAGCGTTGGGCGCGGGCATGGTGGAAATCGCCGGCCGGCGCAAAGCAATGAGCCAAGCCGCCCGCGCGCGCGCGGTGGATAGGTTTGACATCCAGCCGTGGATTCAGCGCCACCGTGAAGTGTTCGAGCAATTATTGAAATGAACGCATCCTGCAAACGAATTGTTTTGGGGATTGCAAACGTGATGTCATGGCCGTGGCGGCTTTTGCCTTCGGGTTTGCGCGAAGGGATTCTAACGGGATTATTTGTTTTGGATTCTCGTGGTGAACCGCGCGACGGCCTTGCGCAACTGCTGCGGCTGCAAGACCGACTTGATTGGGTGACCAACGAACGCGCCGTGGCGATGGGCGACGGTGTACATCCGAAGCATCGGCTGACGCGCTATCACGATTTTTTTGTCGAGCACATCCCCGCAGGCACGCGCGTGTTGGATATCGGCTGCGGCGTGGGCGCGGTGGCGCGCAGCATCGCCACGCGCGTGAAGGGCAGTGAGGTGGTTGGTGTGGATCGCGATGATGGCCGCCTTGCCGAAGCGCGCGCGGCGGATAATCCGGGAAATTTGTCCTTCGTGAAAACCGACGTGTGCGATTCGTTGCCCGATGGCCCGTGGCAAGCGGTGGTGTTGTCCAACGTGCTGGAGCACATCGAAGATCGCGTGGGTTTCCTTAAGACGATTTTGCAAAATGCAAAGCCCGAACGCGTACTCATTCGGGTGCCGCATTTTGAGCGCGATTGGAAAATGCCGATGCGCAAGGAGTTGGGCCTCAATTATTTTTCCGATGCGGAACATTTCATCGAACACCGCCTCGATGAACTGAACGCCGAGCTGGCCGAGGCGGGCTTGCGGCCGATGGTGACACAAACACTTTGGGGCGAAATTTGGATGTGCTGCGAGTGCACTGAAAGCGATGGCCAATGAGCGCGCCGCTCGTCAGCATTATCCTTCCCTGTTACAACGCCCACGCGCACCTTGGTCAAGCCCTTGAGAGCGCCCGCGCGCAGACGCATCCCAACCTCGAAATCCTCATCGTCAATGATGGTTCCACCGAACCGGAGACGTTGGGATTTCTTGAAACACTCGGCGATGACATCCGCGTGGTGCATCAGGAAAATGGTGGCTTGCCCGCCGCCCGCAACCGCGCCTTTCGCGAAGCACGTGGCGAATTCATCCTCCCGCTCGACTGCGATGACTGGCTTGAGCCGGAAACCGTAGCCCACCTTCTTGCGGCGCAGCAAGCCGCCCCCGCTCCGGCGTTTGCCTTCCCCCAAATGATTCTCGAGGGCGAAGCTGAAGGCCTGCTCAAAAAAAGCTACAATTACTTTGAGCAATTATTTCTCAATCAATTACCGTATTGTTTACTGCTGCCCAAAACTGCGTGGGAGGAAGCGGGCGGCTACGATGAATCGATGCGCCAAGGCTACGAAGATTGGGAATTCAACATACGCCTCGGCTTCAATGGCTGGCGTGGTGTGACCGTGGGGCAACCGCTATTCCATTATCGCGTGGCGCAAGGTGGCATGTTGCTCAGTCTTTCCGGCAAACGCCACTGCACGCTTTGGGGTGGCATCCGCAAAAAACACGCGACGGCATTTCGACTGAGGGCGCTTTGGCGGACGTGGCGCGAATGGCGGCGGCAGCCCTCCACTTATCCGCTGGCATTATTTTTCCCGTGGATGTGCGTGGCAAAAATTTTACCCGATGCGTGGGCCTCGTCGTTTTTTAACAGAATGCGCCGACATTCCCAAAGCCAACGCGTCACGCGCGCCACGCGCGAAATGGATTCCTAAAATGTGCGGCATCATTGGCCATTGGAACGTTGGAAAGGTTAAAGAGCCGCATTGGGTGGCCGCGATGAACCGGCTGGAGCATCGCGGGCCGGATGAGAGCGGTGAGTTTGCCGCAGGCGGGGTCCGGTTGGGGATCCGGCGGTTGTCGATTATTGATCTCACCGAGGGCGTGCAGCCGGTGCGCAATGAATCCGGCGAGGTGGTGGCGGTGATGAATGGGGAGATTTATAATCACGTGGAGCTGGCCGAAGGCTTGCGGGCGCGCGGGCATTCGCTGCGGTCTCGGACGGATGCGGAGGTGTTACCGCATTTGTACGAGGAACACGGCGATGCATTTGTGGAGCACTTGCGCGGGATGTTCGCGATTGCTTTGTGGGATGGTCGGAAGCAGCGGTTGGTGCTGGCGCGGGATCGGTTTGGGAAGAAGCCGTTGTACTTTCGGCAGCCGAACGCCGGCTCACTGGCGTTTGCTTCGGAGTTGAAAGCGCTGAAGGCGTTATTGCCTAATGCGAAGTGGTCGGTGCGGGAACAGGGGGTCTATGATTACCTTTCGCTTGGGTGTGTGCCGCAGCCGGAAACAATTTTTCAGGACGTGCAGCAAGTGCCGCCGGCTTCTGTACTCACTTTTGATGGCGGCAAAATCACGATGCGGAAATTTCAGAGTGGGCACAATGGGAACGCACACGGAACCGTGCGCAAACACATTCGCGAATCGGTGCGGCTACGATTGCGCAGTGACGTGCCGGTGGGAGTGTTTTTGTCGGGTGGGGTGGATTCGACGATCGTGGCCATCGAGGCGGCGAAAGAGGTGGGCGAGTCGTTGCGGACGTTCACGGTGAAAATGGATGATCCCGCGCTAGACGAATCTGCGGTGGCGGCGGACACCGCGCGAGCATTGGGCGTGCGGCACGAGGTGTTACCGCTGGAGATTTCGCCGCGCGAGGATTTGCTTTCTGTGGTGCGGCATTACGACCAGCCCTTTGCCGATTCCAGTGCCCTGCCGAGTTGGGCGGTGGCACGGGCGGCGGCGCGTCATGTGAAGGTGGTGCTCAACGGCGATGGTGGCGACGAACTCTTCGCGGGCTACCGGCGGCACCTTGCGGCGTTTCAATTGGGCCGCGTAGGGTTTGTGCCACGATTTTTGTGGAGAGCTATGGCGGAATTACCCGCGGGCGGCCGGCGTTCGCGCTTGGGATTTTTGCGGCGCTTCGCGCGCGGGGCGGGCTCGACTGTGGGTCGACGTTATTTGGAATGGTCGAATGATCTACTTTTGGAAACGGACAAGCAACGCCATTGGCGGGGCGGCGCGATGCGGTCCACGGAGGAATGGGTGGAGGCGCAAATGGATCCGGGCCTCTCGCCGCTGCGCCAGCAAATGCACCTCGATCGCCGCATCAATTTGCTCAGCGATTTACTGGTGAAAATGGATATGGCGACAATGGCGCACTCGCTGGAGGCGCGTTCACCGTTGCTGGATCAGGAGTTAGCTGCATTCGCTGCAGGTATTTCAGATGCGGAATTATTGCGCGGTGGACAAACCAAATCTTTTTTGCGCAATGCGTACGCGGACGAATTGCCACCCGCCGTGTGGGCCGCTCCCAAGCGCGGGTTTGAGGTGCCGGTGGCGCGTTGGCTGGCTGAGGATTGGCGGGAGCTGCTGCACGATTCGCTTGCGCCGGGGGCGCGCTCGGAGCAGTTTGTGAGCCGCCGGTTTTTGCAGGACTTGCTCGCCGGTTGCTTGGCGGGTGACCGCAATGTACCGATGTTGAAATACACGTTGCTGGTGCTAGAATTGTGGCTGAGGGAACAGGAAAACTAAATCCGCGCATTTTATTTGTGTCGGCAGCAGATTGGGCCTTTCGGGCCCATCGCCTGTCTTTGGCCAAATGGCTGGTGGCACAGGGCGCGACGGTGGGCGTGATTTGTCCGCCCGGCGATGCGGTGGCGGATTTAGAAGCGGCGGGGCTGACCGTGTTTCCGATGAAGCTTTCGCGCAACAAAATTTCCGCGAGCGAAACACTGGCCGTCGCCAAGGCCGTGCGCGAAAGGGCGGAGGCGTTTCGCGCAGATGTGCTGCATTGTGTTTCGCTGCGGTGCGTTTTGTTCGGTTGGCTGGCAATGCGTGGAGTGCGCGAGCGGCCGCGCGTAGTGAATCACGTGATTGGGATGGGCAGTTTATATTCTGACGAGGCGCTCTCGATGAAATTGAGGTTGCTGCGCGGCGGGGTGGATTGGTGCTTGCGCAGGGCTTTCCGTGCTCCGGATGCGACGACAGTTTTTCAAAATCACGATGATCTCAATTGGTGGCGTGATCACGCGGTTCTTGCGGAAAACCAACTCGCGTGTTTACCCGGCAGCATCGACACCGCACTTGCGAAAACTTCGCCCGATTCCAATGGCCCGCCGTGGCGGATGATTTTTGTGGGCCGTTTATTGAAAGATAAAGGCGTGGCGGAACTCATGGAAGCGCACGCGGCATTACGCGCGCGAGGGATGGCAGTGGAGCTGGCGTTGTGCGGCGATGTGGATGCGGGGAATCCGAAAAGTTTTACACGCACCGAGGCGGAGACATTTGGAAATGCGGAGGGCTGCAAATGGCTCGGGCGACGGGATGATGTGCTCGAACAAATCGCGGCGAGTCATTTGTTGGTGTTGCCGACCTATCGCGAAGGCTTGCCGCGGGTGTTGTTGGAGGCGGGTTTGGCGCGGCGTGCTGTAGTGGCCACGGATGTGCCCGGCTGCCGTGAAGTGGTGGTGGATGGCGAGTCTGGCGTGCTGTGCGCGCCACGCGATGCAACGGCGTTGGCGGAGGCGATTCAAATGGTGTTTAAGGATGATGATTTGCGCGGACGCTTGGCGGAGGCTTTGCACAAGCGCGTGGATGAAAAATTTGCCGACTCGGTGGTGAATCCGCGTTGGTGGAATCTTTATGTGGAGGGCAGGCCGTGACGTGGGTGGCGTTTTTTTTGGGCGCGGCGGCTTTGGGCTGGGTGCTATGTCATCCGGTGAGCGCGCTACTGTGGCGTTGGAAATGCTGGGATCGGCCGAATTACCGCTCCAGTCACACGGAGCCCACGCTGCGGGGTGGCGGCTTGGCGGCGGTGCTGTTAGTGGCGGGCGCGGTGGCAGCGTGGGTGTGGCCGGTGGATCGATTGCTCGCGCAAGCGTGGCTGGGCGGATTGGCATTACTCGGTTTTGTTTCGTGGCGCGACGATCGGCACGGCGTGCCGGTGGCGGTGCGGATTTGCATCCAAACGCTGGTGGCGGTGGGCGTGGTGCTGGCCATCACTGGTCGCGCTGCGCCGGTGGGGTTGATTTTGTTTTCGGTGTTTGCGCTGGTCGCGTTTATGAATTTTGTAAATTTTATGGACGGCATCAACGGGCTTGTGCCTGGGCAGCTCGTGCTGCTGCCCTTGGGCGCGGCGTTGCTTTTTGGTGTGGCGGGAAATGTCACGCCGCTGTTGATCGCGCTGGTGTTGGCGGGCGCGATGGCGGGTTTTTTGCCTTTCAACTTTCCCCGCTCGCGGATGTTTCTGGGTGACGTGGGCAGTGTGCCGTTGGGGTTTTCGTGCGGCGTATTGTTGCTGTGGATGGCGGTGACGGCGACTGATTCTGCTTTGTATAAAACCTTGGCAGTGCTGCCGTTTTATTTTTTCCTTGAAGGATCGCTGACAGTCATTCGGCGCTTGTGTCGTGGGGAAAAATTATCGCACGCGCATCGCGAGCATTTTTACCAACGCCTCGTGCGCGCGGGCTGGAGCCACGCGCGTACCACCGGCTGGGTGTGGGTGCTGCAAATTATTGTCATCGCGTTGGCGTGCTGGCAAATTCGCGCGGGTTGGTGGGTGGAGTTTTTGTGGCTGGCGGTCGGGCTGGTGTGGGGCGGGTTTTTTGCTTACGCTGAAATGGTCTTCCGGCGAAGCCAAAATGAGCGCACGGAAGGCGAAAAATAATGTCTCTATTGCAACCACCCAATTTGTCGCGCGGCCAGCGGGTTGCGGTGTTGCTAGTGCTGTACCTCGCGGTGCTGTCGGCGGCTACTTGGGTGGCGTACGGGTTGCGGTTTGATTTCGCTGTGCCGCTGGATCACCAAAGCCACATCATCGAAATTTGGATTTGGGTTTGGGCAGTAAAACTGCTGGCGCTTGCGGTGGCCGGACAGTTTTATAGTTTGCTCAGTTTTTTTAGTTTGCCAGATTTGAAACGCCTAGGGTTGGCGTTGGGAGTGGTGACCCTCGGACTCTTCGGCCAATGGTTCGCGGTGGATGCGGTGCACGAAATGTCGCGTGGGGTGATTGTGCTCGATGGAATTTTGAGTTTCCTTGGATTGGCAGCCTGTCGGTTGGGATTTCGTTTGGTGCGGCAAGGCACCGGCAGCAATGGTGGCCGGCAAGCGGGCAGGCGCGTGGCGATTGTGGGTGCGGGCGAAGTGGGCGCGGCGTTGGCGCGGGAATTGCAAACCAAAGCCACGCTACGGCCGGTGGTTTTTTTCGATGACGCCAAACGCAAACACGGCACGCAAATTCACGGGGTGCCGGTGGTGGGCGCGGTGGAAAACTTGCACGAAGGCAATGTGTTGGAGGTGGAGGAAGTGATTATCGCGATGCCGTCCGCGCCGGGCGCGCGGGTGCGTGAGGTGGTGGAGTTGCTGGATGAATTGGGTTTGCGTTGCCGGACGGTGCCCTCGATGAGCCAGCTGGCGGTGGGTGATAGGGTCACGGCATTGCGGCCGGTGGAGATTGCTGATGTGCTTGGGCGCGAGTCGGTGGATCTCGGCACGGAAACGGTGCGGGAATTTTTGGAGGGCAAAACCGTGCTCATCACCGGCGCGGGCGGCAGCATTGGCTCGGAGTTGTGCCGCCAACTCGCCCAGCTTGGGCCGATCAAATTGGTTTTGGTGGAGCGTTCGGAATTTCAGTTATTTGAAATCTACTCAGAAATTGGAAGCGCTATCAAAGCCATTCCTGAGTTGATCGACGTGCAGGACACCCCCGCGATGGCCGCCGCGTTGGAGCGGCATTCGCCCGATGTGATTTTTCACGCGGCGGCGTTCAAGCACGTGGCGCTGATGGAACGCCAACCGGCGGTGGC
>JAPKDK010000409.1 GCA_028872645.1 Verrucomicrobiota bacterium | reverse complement strand
GTGCATCCCACCGCCGGCGAAATCGTCGCGGGCACGCACGGACGCAGTGCGTGGATTTTGGAAATTACGCCACTACGGCAGTTCACCCAAAAAGTGGCGGTGGCCAAGGCGCATTTGTTCGAACCGCGCGAAGGCGTTTTGTGGGCGGGCGCATTGGGTTTTTCGCGCTCGGGCCATCGTAATTTTGCCGGCACTAACCCAGCCTCCGGTAGTCAGATTTTTTATTACCTCGGCGAAAACGCCAAAGCGGTGACGCTGGAAATCCGCAACGCGCGCGGCCAAGCCATCCGGCGTTTGCCCGTAAAAAAAACCAAGGGTCTCCACGCCGTGCTCTGGGATTTGCGCGCCGCCGCCCACCGCCCCGGTCCGCGCCCCGGAAACACCGGAGGCCCCACCGGCCGTCCCGCGCCTGCCCTCAATCGCCCCGGTGCTTCGGCCGACGCGGGCACCTTCATTGTAATCCTCAAAGTGGATGGCAAAGAATTCGTGCAGGAAATCAAAGTCACAGCCGATCCGGAATTTCCCGCCGCAATGTTGCAGGAAGAATTGGAAGCTGAAACGGCGAAGCAACGACAGGAAGTAATTGAATAAATTTACGAATTGAGATTTGCGAATTAAATCCAATCGTCATTTCAAAAGAACCCATCCCGCCAGCGCGAGCAATCCCGCCGCCAAGGCGATTAACCACGGCAATTGTTTTTTTCGCGCTTGCCATTTCATGTAGTGGGCCAGTTTGCATTCTTCGCAGCGTTCGGGGTGTTTGTGCTGCATCTCATCGGGCAGCTCCATATGCAGCCGCGTGTTGCCCGGCGCGAGGGGTTTGGCGGCCGCGCCGGTGAAGGCCGTGGGGTTAAACTCCACCGGTCGCCCGCAGTCCACACAATTCTCGTGAATCACAATGTGATCGAGCACGGGATTAAAGGGTGAGGCCATGGCCAAAAATGGCCCAGCTTGTCAGAAAACAAAAGGGGCAATATTATCGGGTCGAAGTGGAACTCACTTCTGTGGGGCCGGCGTTGCGGATGGGGGCGGGGGTGTTTTCGGCGTATTGTTGGAAGTTTTCGCGGAACATTTCAGCGAGTTGGTTGGCTTGGTGGTCGTAGGCGGCGGGGTCGGGCCAGGTGTTGCGGGGGGTTAGGATTTCAGGCGGGACGTTGGGGCAGGTCTGCGGGATTTGAAAGCCGAAGCGGGGGTCGGTTTTGTAATCGACACCGGCGAGTTGACCTTTGAGGGCGGCGTTTATGAGGGCGCGGGTCCACTTGATTTTGATGCGGTCGCTTTGGCCGTAGCCGCCGGCGATCCAGCCGGTGTTAAGTAGCCAGCATTGGGATTGATGCCTGGTGATTTTTTCGGTGAGGAGCTTGGCATAAATCCCGGGGTGCCGGGGCATAAAGGGGGCGCCGAAGCAGGCGGAGAAGGTGGCGGTGGGTGTATCGATGTTCATCTCGGTGCCGGCGACTTTGGCGGTATAGCCGCTGATGAAATGGTAGGCGGCTTGCTCAGGCGTGAGCCGCGCGATGGGGGGCAACACGCCAAAGGCATCGCACGTGAGGAAGACGATGTTTTGCGGATGCCCGGCGGTGCCGCTGGGTTCTAGGTTTTCGATGTACTCGATGGGGTACGCGGCGCGGGTGTTAGCGGTGAGGGCGTCATCGGTAAAATCCGGCGTGCCATCGGGGCCGAGGATGACGTTTTCCATAATGGTGCCGGGCATTCGGGTGGTGGCGTAGA
>JAPKDK010000104.1 GCA_028872645.1 Verrucomicrobiota bacterium | reverse complement strand
CGTGATGGCGTACATCCCCACCTTCCGCGTCCTGCAAGAAGGTGGCTACGAAGGCCAAAGCGCCATGGCCGTGTATGGCCTCCCCGCTGACCGATGGAAGGAGAACGTGGAGGATCTTGTTACTGAGGGAATTAATCAGCTCGTGCGCGATACGAAGTGAGCAGCGTATCCACAACTAAAAAACGTCGCTGGATAAAACCCACTCTCATTGTCAGTGGTGTGGTAATTGTGCTGACTCTTGGCTTTTGGTTGTGGCTACCATCGAACGGGTTGCCCACAGCGCGCAAATTCATTCGCTGGAAATTTGATGATGTGTCGCACACAACTCCGGCAGAATTAGCCGCGCGACTCGGCAATGATGATCACACCCCTGCATTGCTGTGGGACGTCCGCCGCGCGGATGAGTTTTCCGTGAGCCATCTACCCAAGGCCATACGTGTATCACCTGAAACAACCGATGTTGAATTGAAAGATATTATCCCGGAAAACAACCAACCGATCATCGTCTACTGCTCGGTCGGGTATCGTAGCGCGAAGATGGCGCGACGATTGAAGGCACTCGGACATACGAACGTGAGCAATCTGGAAGGGGCAATTTTTGCATGGGCCACGGAAGGACACCCGCTGGAAGGGGGCAACACGGTGCACCCTTACAATACGTTTGGCCGACGGATGTTAGGTGATGAATTAGAGGCGGAATAATTAAAGCACCCACCACCAAGTCAGCAATGGACCGACGACCAGTGCTGGTAGATAATTCGCTAACGGCACTTTTTCCACTTCAAGGATCACTAGCATTATCGTGAGCACAAGCAAACCGCCCACGAGATTGAAACTGGCTAGCAGAGCTGGTTCGTCTGTAATAAACGCCATGTTGGAAGCCAATAATGTGACCGTTCCCTGATAGGCCAGCAGCGGCACAATGGATAACAGAACGCCCGCGCCAAACCTGGGTACGAAGCATAACGTGGCGATGCCATCCATCAAAGATTTCACAATTAGAATCGTAGGCACTTTGCCCAGTCCGTCCTCTACAGCACCGAGCAGAGACATCGGCCCAACGGTGAACAAGATCGTGCAAGTCACAAAGCCGTCGCTGAAGTTGGTCGACTCTTCATTTTTCAATTTCGCAAACCTATCCTTAGCCGCTTGACCAATTTTATCGAGTCGCTCCTGCAACTTCAGCCATGTGCCGAAAAGGTTTCCAAAGGAAATCGCGAGTAACGTGATGAGCCCGAGCAACAGAAATTCCCAAACACTCCCCGCCGAGTGCCAGCCTCCGTAAAGCCCATTGCAAATCATATAGCCACCGGCAAGCACGGTGAGCACCGCAAGGAATTTCCGGATGCGCCGTTGCGTGGCTTCGGTCAGTTGGCGGCTCAAACGCAGCCCCACCACGCCGCCGATGAAAATGCAAATTACATTAAAAAACGTGCCGATGGGTAGCCACGGCAATTCGAGCAATTTACCCAGCTCAATCATCCGCGCAGTTCGGCGGCCACCGCCGCACCCAACGCCTCGGGCTCGCGCAAGTCGCCGGTTTGCTCGGCGCGCTGCACAGTGTCATTTAAAAACGAAACGGCGCGCAGTCGCAATTGCGTGCCATCGACCGTCGCCTCCGCGCCCACGGGCGAACTGCAGCCGCCGCCCATCCCGCGCAGAAACGCCCGCTCGGCGGCCACGGCGGTGAAGCTGTTGAAATGATTTAAGCGCTCACAAATTTTTTCAATGCGGCCATCATCCGCGCGAATCTCGATGCCAATCGCGCCCTGCCCCACGCACGGAAGCATCAATTCGGTGTCAAGCGCCACGGCGCGAATGCCATCGGGCACGGCATCGCCTTCGAGTGTGCCATCGGCGGTGATGGAAAAATCCAACCGGTTGAGGCCGGCGGCGGCAAGGACAGTTCCAGCCATTGCCTCGGTGTCGGCCAGTTTTTCCAAACGCGTGGGGAGGTTGCCGCGAATTTCCTGCATCTGCAAATCCGGACGCGCGGCCAGCAGTTGCGCTTGGCGGCGCGGGCTGCTCGTGGCCACCATTGCACCCTCGGCCAATTGCGGAAGCGCGCCATCGAAGCCTGCGTCGGTTTTGTAAATCAGCACATCGCGCACGTCCTCGCGTTTGCCGACTGCGCCGAGCATGAGGCCGCTTGGCAATTCCGTGGGCAAATCCTTGAGACTGTGCACGGCAAGATCGGCTTTGCCTTTGACGAGCGCCACCTCGAGTTCTTTGGTGAACATTCCTTTGGGCAGCGATTTGCCCGCTTGCACGAGCGAAGCGGATTGTTTCTTGTCGCCGGTGGTTTTTATGATTTTAATTTCAAAGGCCAAACGCGGAAAGGTCAAACGACATTGGTCAAAAATCAAACGGGCTTGCGCAAGGGCAAGCGCACTGCCACGGGTGGCGATGATAATGGGTTCTTCGGGCATTAGTTTTGTGCTGTCGGCATATTATCGGCAGATGGAATTGTTGGATTCTCCCGGCAAGATGCCGGCAGAACTTGGAAGGCATCCAATAATTCTTTAGCTTTGGCCTTCACGATCGCATTGCACTTGGTGATTTCCTCTTCGCGCAGGCGAAGGTAGTCGGCGGCGATAGATTGGAGGTCGTCGATGTTGTACAGATAAACATCCTCCAAAAAATTCACTTCCGGCTCGATGTCGCGCGGTACGGCGATGTCTACCAACAACAGCGGCCGATGCTGGCGGAGGCGCTGCAGCGGCTCGAGTCTCTTGCGATCCAAAACATAATGCGGCGCGCTGGTGCTGCTGATGATAATGTCAATGGCGGCGAATTCGCTCTCCCAATTTTCAAAACTCACCGCCTTGCCGCCCAGCTCAGTCGCCAAAGCCTCGGCGCGTTCGAGCGAGCGATTGGAAACGATCACGCTCTGCGCGCCGCGACTCAGCAGCGCGCGCGCGGTCTTTTC
The DNA here is from genome assembly GCA_028872645.1 of Verrucomicrobiota bacterium. GTDB lineage: Bacteria > Verrucomicrobiota > Verrucomicrobiia > Limisphaerales > UBA1100 > JACNJL01. The sequence continues at coordinate 6,263 of JAPKDK010000104.1, read as the reverse complement.
GCTCGTGTCCCCCGCGCCGATGACCATCACGGTGCGGTCATCGAGCCGGTCAAAAATTTTCCCAGCCAACTCCACCGCTACGTTGGCCACGGAGACACTGCCGCGTTGGATATTCGTTTCCGTGCGGATTTGTTTGGCGGCGTTGAAGGCTTTTTGGAATGACTTATTCAGGCGACTGCCGGTGGCCTTTTGTTCGAGGGCGAGTTGATATGCCGTCTTGAGTTGACCGAGAATTTCCGTTTCGCCCAGCACCATCGAGTCTAACCCGCTGGCGACTTTGAACAAATGCTCCACGGCTTCCGCGCCGTTCAGTTCATAAAACACATCCTCGTCGACCTCGCGGCCTTGCACGAGAAACGCACGCAGTTCGTTGAGCAACTGCTGCGGCGCGCGATCGGTGGCCGCATAAATTTCCACGCGATTGCACGTGGACAAAATGACCGCTTCCTTCGCGCTCGTTTCCGCGCGCAATGCCACCAACAACTCGGGCAGTTTACTTTCCGCCAACGCGAACTGCTCGCGCACGTTTACCGGCGCGGTGCGATGATTGAGGCCGAGGCAAACGATGGGCATCACGGTGCGGGGGTTTGATGGAGCGGCGACAACAGGTACACGCCCCAAAAGGTGAGCATCACAAACAGAAAACTTCCGAGCGTGCCCCACGCGAAGCGTTTGCCACCTTGCGCGTGACGCGCTTGCACGATGAGCAGCACGAGATAAAAAATCCAAACGCCCAGTGTCCAAAGCATTTCGGGGTCAGTGGAAAACCAAACTTGTTTGGCTTGATGCAAATACGCGCTGCTCGCGATGAGCCCCGCCGTGAGCAGCCCGAAGGCAATCCAAAGTAGCTTGGCCATCGCAGACTCGAGCCGTTGCAGTGGCGGCAGCTTGGAGAGGATGGCGCGGAAACGATGTAGTTTCAAATCGTGTTCTTGCGTGAGATACATGGCCGCGCCCACCGCGCTGAGGCCGAATCCGCCAAAGGCCAAAAGCAGCAGGGCCTTGTGCAGACTACTGAGCGCGCCGGAAAATTCATACTCGCCCGCGGGCAGTTTTGGATCCATATCAGGAAACAACGCGAACACGCCGAGCACAAACAACAGGGGCGAGGCAAACGCGCCAATGAAACGAAAGCGTTGCCACACGCCCGCCACGAGATAGCCCGCCACAATCGTCCACATGATAAAGGCCGTGGCCTCGTAGAGATTGGTGATGGGGCAGCGCTCCAGCGAAAAGCCGCGCTTCACCATCGCAACCGTGTGCAGCACCAACCCCGCGACGAGTATTCCGTAGACCACCCAGTCATCCCGCCGAAAGCCCTTTCGCCACAGGAACACGGAATACACCATCGCGATGCCGTACAACGTGACAGCGCAGCAGAAATAAGTTTTGTTCGTCCACCAGTCCAAGGGGACGAAGAGTGGGGGAAAAATGATCAAGATTCAATTTTCAATTTTCAAAAGTGGCCAGAGTTTCAATGATCATTGATAATTGATCTCCCCCCCCCTATCCTCGCCGCGTGTTACGCTTTGGAGGCATCTTTCTGTTGACCGCACTGACTTTGTCGGCGGCGAACATCTCGTTCCGCCCCGTCGCGGGCGTGAAGGTCGCGCCACTTCAGCGCGAGTTTCGCGGCGCGTGGATTGCCACGGTCAACAACATCGATTGGCCCTCGCATCCGAACCTCACCACCTCCCAACAGCAAAAAGAATTGCGCACCCTCATCGGGCGCGCAGCGGCGTTGCGGCTCAATTGCGTGATCTTTCAAGTACGGCCGGCGTGTGATGCGCTTTATGTTTCCAAAATTGAACCGTGGTCGGAATATCTCACGGGGAAAATGGGGAAAGCACCGCGACCGGTGTGGGATCCGCTGGCGTTTGCCATCGGCGAGGCGCATCGGCAGGGAATGGAACTCCACGCGTGGTTCAATCCGTATCGCGCGCGCTACAAAGGCGCAAAGAGCGCGGTGGCCATGAACCACATCAGCCGCACACAGCCGGCGATTGTGAAAGCCTACAACGGCTTCCAATGGCTGGACCCCGCCGAGCCCGCCGCGCGCGCGCATTCGCTGCGGGTGATTCTTGATGTGGTGCAGCGCTACGATGTGGATGGGATTCACATCGATGATTATTTTTATCCTTATCCCGATGCAAAACGCACGGCGTTTCCGGATGATGCGAGTTGGAAAAAATTTCGCGGCAATTTGGCCCGCAACGATTGGCGGCGAATGCACATCAATAATTTCATTCGCCAAATCAACACCGAAGTTCATCGCGTGAAACCGTGGGTGAAATTCGGCGTGAGCCCCTTCGGCATTTGGCGTCCCGGTCATCCCGAACAAATCAAGGGCCTCGACGCTTACGACGAACTGTATGCCGATGCGCGATTGTGGCTGCGCGAGGGTTGGCTCGATTACTGCGCGCCGCAGCTCTACTGGCAAATCGCCGACACCGAGCAAGCCTACCCCGTGCTGATGCAATGGTGGCACGAACAAAACCCCAAACGCCGACACCTCTGGCCGGGCATCAACACCGCCAAAGTAAAAACCTGGAAGGCGAAAGAATTCCTCTCGCAAATCAACCTCACCCGCCGTCATCCCGGCGTCACGGGAAACATCCATTGGAACATCAGCGCACTGGCCAAAAATGACGGCGACTTGGGCGCGATGTTGCAGCGCGGAATTTATAGCCAACCCGCCCTGCCCCCCGCCTCGCCGTGGCTGGACAATCGCGCGCCCAAAGCGCCTTCGGTAGGATCCAAGTGGGACGCCGCCCGCCGCCAAGTCATCCTCACCTGGCGCGCGACACCGGACGAGCCCATCCGGCGTTGGCTGTTTCAAATCCGCGTGAAAGGCCAATGGCATTCGCAAGTGCTGCCCGCCAGTCAACTGGCCGGAGTAGTTCGCGCCGGCACCGGACTTCCTGAGTACATCGCCCTTACCGCTATCGACCGCGCGGGCAACGCCAGCCCACCGACGGTGCTGGGGCGGCGTTAATTATTTTTTTTTATCTCCACATCCTTCACCGTCAGCGACAGCACGTGATGGCCGAGTGTCGCGAGTTGTTGGGCTTGGCCTTTTTTGAGGGTGGTGCTGCCTTGGCAAGTGTAGTTGCCTTCGGCGCCGTCATCGAGATTGCTTTCCATCAGCGTGGCTTTGAATTCCAACATCCCCGCCGCCGCGCCCGCGCCGGGGAGAAATTCGCCTTGGATTGTGAAGGCGCGTTCGTCATTGGGAGAGGTGTGCGCCATATTGAGCGCGAAATTGCCGCCAATGGAGTTCACAAAAAAAGTCTGATCCGCCACTTGAAACTCCAAACGATGCGCCGTCATCGCTATGGGTTTGTGAATTAATTTGATGGGCGGCTTGGGTGCTTTCGGCGCGGCTTGGGCAAAGATAGCGGTGGACAGGCTAAACAGAATGGCAACGGCGGCGATTGTTTTCATAGCGCAAACTTGCCATAGCGCGGCAATTTGGCAAGTGCAGGTTGTGAACTAAAAAAGCGGCAACGGTTTGCCGTCGCAAAGGGGCAAGGGGCGATTGTCGGCATCGTAAATCATATGATCGGGGTCGATGCCGAGCGCGTGAAAAATGGTGGCGTGCAGATCGGGAGGGCCGCAAGCGTGCTCGGCAGGTTCGAAGCCGATGGCGTTGGACTTGCCGTAAATCTGTCCGCCGCGAATGCCACCGCCGGCAAAGACGGCCGAGTACACACCGGAAAAATGATCACGCCCGGCGCCTTTGTTGATTTGCGGCGTACGGCCAAAATCAGTAAGCATCACGATGAGCGTCTCGTCGAGGCGACCGCGTTCGCGCAAATCCTCCACCAACGCCGAGGCGGCTTGGTCGAAGGGCGGCAGCATATTGTTTTTTAGTTTGTTAAAATTATCCGCGTGCGTGTCGAAATGGGATCCACTTGAGCCATTGAGATCGCCGGCGGCACAATAGACGGTGGCCACGGGCACACCGACCTCGGTGAGGCGGCGGGCGGTGAGCACGCTTTGGCCGCAGATGTGCATGCCGTATTTTTCGCGAAGCGCGCGCGGTTCTTTCTCCAAGTCAAACGCCGCGTGCACGGTGGGATTAAGCAGCATGTCCAGCGCCATCTCGCGGGAGCGCGTCATTGCCTCGGCTTCCAGTTTGAAGGCCGAGCCTTTCGTTTTCCCGAACCCACGAATCAAGCCACGTCGCTGCCCCAATCGCTGGCGGCTCACGCCCTTGGGCAAGCCAAGATCGATGCGGCCGGATGACGGGGATTTACCTTGGTAAATTTTCAAGCTCTCGCCCGTTGGCCGAAACACTGCCGGATCCATTCCCATACCGAGGAAGCCGGCGTCCTGGCCATTGGCCACGCCGCCATCGTAAATTGTATACGGCAGTGCCACTGCACCGGGCAAAGCATTTTTCGTTGCGCCCTTGGCTTGCCAAATCATCGAACCGAGGCACGGCCAATCCGCGCGCGATGCGGGCCAATTGCCGGCGAGATTCTGCGGCTGATGACCGGTGAGATTCCAGTACGCGCCGGAGCGATGACTGGGCGCGTTGTGATGCGCGCTACGCACGATGGCCCAGTGTTTCATGGTACGCGCGAAACCGGGCAGATGTTCGCCAATGCGAATGCCGGGCACGGTGGTGGAGATTTCCTTGAAGGTGCCGCGAATGTTCGAGGGGGCGTTGGGCTTGAGGTCAAACGTGTCCAGATGACTAATGCCGCCCCAACAAAAAAGCACGATGCATCTCTTGGCCTTGCCGAACCCGCCCGGGCCATCACCGGCACGGGCGCGCAATGCCAGTAAATCCGGCAACGCCAAACCACCCAAGCTCAGTTTCAAAAAATCTCGCCGCAGCATTTCTTGCCTCCGAAGAGATGATAGCAGACGTGAACTGTTTTGTAAGGAAAAATGTTGAGGTGCCGGTGTTATTGGCACTGAAGATTTCTTTTCTCGATTTCAAGTTTGCAGTTGGGGAGGGCTTGCTTGAGTTGGGCCTCTTGTTCGTCGCTGATGAGCCTTCGATTTGTTGACAGAGATTTCAGTTTGGGTAGATCGTGAAGCGGCGTGCAGTCGGTCATTTTGGTGAGGCGGAGCTCGATGAATTTCAGTTTCTTCCAGCTCTTCAATGGCAAGAGGTCGCTCACGTTTGTTTCCCAGAAGGTGACGAACTCCACGTTTGTTAAATCCGCCAGCGGTTTCAAATCGGAGATACGGACTTTATAAAGCAGCAGTCGTTTCAACTGGATCAGCCCGCTCAGCGGAGTGATGTCGGCGATGGGGTTGTTGGACAGATTCAGGTGGGTCAAATTAGTCGCGTGCTCCAGACCGCTAATGTCGGTGATGCCCAGGAAAGATGCCTCCAGTTTTTTTAGTGAAGCGAGGTCGCTTGGCGTGATGACTCCGCGCGGTTTGCCCAGTGCCTTGCGGACAGCGGCTTCAAGTTTGGTATCCTTGATAAGGCCCGGACCATCGGGCCCCGGTTCCTCGGGAGGCATTTCCTTTTCTTCGGGTGGCAAAGAACCGAGAAGCCGACGCAGCTCCGCCAGCATTCGCGTGGCATCCGCGGCCTTTTGATTGTCTCTCTGCTGCGAATATATTTTCCGCAACGCCGTCACTTCGGCGATCTGCGCATTTAAGATTCCGCGATACGCCTTCCGATATTCTGAATTCAACTTGGCCCGATGTTTGGAGTGCTCCAGTTTCAGTTGGGCGGGCGTAATGTTTTTTGGCAAAGCCACCACCGGAGCGACCCTACGCTTGCCGGTCCACGGGCTGCCCGCGACATCCAGATCGGCATTGCCCGAGCTCCAATTTCCTTTGAAGGTTTTCGCCTCAGTGATGCGGAAGGTGAACCGCCCTGTGAAACCACTATTCGTGTGCTGCCAAACTCCCCGCAACACGCAGGGCGATTTCGGATCAAAACTGCCGCGAACCGCGTGTTTCGATGGGCCGTAATTGCCACTGAATTTTTCATCATCGAATTTCAGTTTCATCACTCCCCAATTTGTTTCCCACTCGCCGGCCCAACTTCGGATGTCACATTTAATTTGAGTCAGGTTTTCTGTTGGAACTGGCTTTGGCCCGCCATCGCTTGGAGGGCTCCCAAGAGTACTCAAGGCCAGCGCACCGATGAGGAAGTTAGAAATTGTAATGTTTTTCATAAGCAATTCTCTTGCGAAGCTTGACGGCAAACATCCCATTCGTGCTCACCAAAATAACCTTGGAAGGGCTGTAAGCCGAATTTTGTCTGCGCGGGTTGCCCCGCGGAGAGG
>JAPKDK010000408.1 GCA_028872645.1 Verrucomicrobiota bacterium | reverse complement strand
ACCATTTATGCCGAAGGCCAACGTAAATACGTCGAATCGCTTTCGGCTTATGCGCGGCAGTTTTTGGATCAAATGCAGAAGCCCGATCTGGACTTTATCGAGGGCCTTTCGCCCACCATCGCCATTGAGCAACGTAGTGCCGGGGGCAGCATGCGATCCATCATCGCCACCACCACGGAAATTTTTGATTACCTTCGATTGCTGTACGCGCATGTAGCCACGCCTCACTGCCCGGAAAGTGGCGAGCCGATGAGCCAGCAAACGCCCACAGAAATTATCGATCGTTTGATGGAATTGAAAACTGGTATGCGCGTGATGCTGCTCGCGCCGGTGGTGAGTCATCAAAAGGGCGAGTTCCGTGACGTGATTGAAAAACTTGCCCGCGAAGGCTTTGTCCGCGCGCGTGTGGATGGCGAGTTGGTGGAGCTTGAAGTAAATACGCGGATCATGATTGATCCCAAAAAGAAACATCACATCGAAGCCGTGGTGGATCGCCTTGTAATCGGCGACGGAATGCGGCAACGCCTTGCTGATTCCGTGGAAACCGCTCTCAAATGGGGCCAGGGCCGCGTGCTCGTGCTGCATCAATCGTCCAAGAAAAAAACGGATCGCTGGAATGAGACACTGCACTCCACCCAAATGGTTTCCAGTGCCACCGGCAAAAGTTACGACACGTTGACGCCCAAGCATTTTTCTTTTAACTCGCCCTTCGGTGCTTGCCCCGTGTGTCACGGGCTCGGGCAAAAACTGGTTTTCGACGCGGACCTTGTAGTGCCCAATCCAGAAAAGACGCTCGGCGAAGGTGCCATCGCGCCGTGGAAACGCGGTGGCCGGCGCATGATTATTTATTACAATCACGTCATCAAATCCGTAACCGCGCATTATGATCAGCCGATGGATGTGCCGTGGGAAAAACTGCCGGAGGAATTTCGCGAGGTGATGCTGCACGGCTCGGGCGAGGAGGAAATTAAATTTGCCTTTTGGCGGGCGGCCAAAAAAAATCCCGCGCCCAAGCCTTTTGAGGGCGTCATCCCCAATCTCGGGCGGTTGTTGCAGGAAACCGACAGCGAATTCACCCGGAAACGTATAAAAAACTGTATGAGCAGCCAACCGTGCGACGCCTGTCACGGTCAACGCCTCAAGCCGGAAATCCTCGCCTGCACTCTCGGCGGCACCAAAGCCAAACGCTTTCGCCCTAAGGGCCGCCGGCGCAAGGTGGCCATCCCGGGCCTTTCGGTGATGGAAGTGTGCCGGTTGTCCGTATCCGATGCGCTGAAATTTTTTGATTCTTTGGAATTCACCGAGTTGCAGGAAAAAATTGGCGGTGAGGTGATGAAAGAAATCAAGGCGCGGTTGGGCTTTCTCGGCAACGTTGGGCTTGGTTATTTATCCCTCAACCGCGAAAGCGGCACGCTCAGCGGCGGTGAAGCACAGCGCATTCGATTGGCCACCCAAATTGGCGCGGGGCTGGTGGGTGTCATTTACATTCTGGATGAACCGAGCATTGGGCTGCACCAACGCGACAACGATCGCCTGCTCGCAACGCTGAAGGGCTTGCGGGATTTGGGCAATACCGTCCTCGTGGTGGAACACGACGAGGACACCATTCGCGCGGCTGATCACGTCATCGACATCGGCCCCGGCGCGGGCGTGCACGGCGGTGAACTTGTCGCGGCGGGCACAGTTAAGCAAATCTGCAAAGTGAAGCGCTCGATCACCGGCAAATATCTGTCCGGCGAA
>JAPKDK010000407.1 GCA_028872645.1 Verrucomicrobiota bacterium | reverse complement strand
TCTTAATATGACGAATCAACGGATGGTTGCCGTTGGCAATCTCTTCCTTGGCATTCGTCGAGCGAGAAACAGTCCATTCCATATTGGACTGGCCCGAGCACAGCCAAACCTCGCCCACGAGGACGTCAACAAGTTTCACCGTGCTGCTGCCTTTCACCGTGAGCGGCGCGCCCTTGGCATTGGCCTTCATCGCGGTGAGGCTCACCTGCCAACGGCCATCTTTGCCGGCCTTGGTGGTGTGGGTTTGGCCGGCGAACGAAACGGTCACCTCCGTGCTCGCATCATCCCAGCCCCAAATAGGACACGCCGCGCCCTGCTGCAAAACCATATGACTACCGAGGATCGATGGCAGCTTAGTATCCGCTTGCGCAAAAATTGTGGTGAAGGTGAAAAGGACGACAGTCCAACCGATGGAGAAAAGACGTTGTGTCATGGGCTGATTGCAACGTCGATTGCCCCCCGCGTCAATGCAGAAATGAGATACGGATTTCAGGGATTCGCACGGATAACCCAATCCGTGCGAATCCCTGAAATCTGTGTCGAGAAAAAAGGGGCAAGGTGGCACTCGGCTCTCGCGTGGAGAATGTTCGCGTGGGGGAAGTCGCGATTATTGTGGTAAGGGCTGATTCAATTCTTTGGCCAGATTTTTCAACTGGCCCGAAAGCGCGGCTTCGATTTTTTCCATGAGCGTGGGGCCGGTGCGGTCGCGTTGGGCGGGGACGGGGATGGCGTCGCCGATTTCGATCACCACGCGATGCGGGCGATGGCGGTCCACGAACTTAAAATCGTGCTCGAAGCGCTCGATGGTTTCCACTAAGCGCTCGGCGCACGGCTCGGCGGCCAAATAATCGGCGGGATACGCGCCGAGGTGCAGGGCGAAAGTGCAGTCGCGGAGTTGTTTCCAGCAATGCTCGCGGCGGGCGGTCGTGGCGTCGACGTCCACCAATTCCTTGAGCATCACCGTGCGGAGCGCCTTCACGCGTTCATACACACCGCGGCCTTCGCCGGGGCGTTCCCATTCTTGCTCGATGGGTTTGAGGATGCGATTGATGAGGCGGTCAAGTCGCTCAAACAATTCACCGCTCTGCGCTTCGCCAAAATATTCCACTTCGCGCAGGCCGAGCAAGCCGGTGCCAATTTTGCGGATGCGATCCAATGGCGACAGTTCGGTTTGTGGCTCCCACGAAAGCTCGTGCTCCAAGTCCGCCAGCGCGGTGGAAAGTGTTTCTGCCAAATCACCGGCGAATTGATATTTGAGTGCCACCGGATGAACCACCACTTGGCCGCCGTTTGCTCCCCGTTTCTTGGACGCGCGCTGCACAATCAGCGAGGTGCCTTCCTGCAAGGGGCTGAGTTGGTCGTTGTGAAAGGAAACAATGCCTTCGGGAAACAACACGAGCGGTCGGCGCGCCTCGGCGAGAATGTCGATGGCGGTGTTCAGCGATGTTTTGTCCATACCCTCGCGATGCACGCTGAACGCGCCCAACTGCCGGATGAGAAATCGCTGGAACCAGCCCTGCTTGAACACATGCCAACTGGCCATAAAATGAAAATGTGAGCCCACGTGTTTCGTCAACAAACCAACCACCAACGCATCCGGATCGCGCACGTGATTGGGCGCAAGCACAATGCCGTGGCCCGCCGCCAGCGAGGCGCGCAGCTTTTCCGCGCCTCGAATTTCGTGCCCCACGATGCCCCACGCGTGTTTTAACTGCAGCGGCAACACCGGCTGCATCAACCGCGCCA
>JAPKDK010000406.1 GCA_028872645.1 Verrucomicrobiota bacterium | reverse complement strand
TAGATTCCCCGATCTGGCTTGTGCACCTCGTACTCGCCTTTGCTGGTTTTCTTCAACACCGTGAACCCATTATTCGTGGCATCGCGCACGTTCACCTTCTTAAAATGCTTCGGCATATAAACCGCCCCGAACACCTTCCGCACCGCCTTATGACACACTGGGCACTCCTTGAGCGGTGGCGTTTTCATTGGGCGCTGCAATTCAAATCGCCCTCCACACACCTTGCAGTCCCCATCGCACAACTCATATTCGTAAAGCGGCATGCGCCAGTTTACCCTTTTTCCCCTCCGCTTGTCACCTCCTCTCTCCTCCCCTATAATTCGCCCATGGCCATTGTGCGAATTTTGGTGGACGGCTACAGCCTCCTGCACGCCTGGCGCGACCTCGCCCCCGGCGAGGCGCGCCATTCCGCCCACTCGCGCGATGCCCTCATCGCCGAGCTCACTCAATACGCCGACAGCACGCACACGCCCATCACACTTTTCTTCGATGGCAGTGGCGCACCCGCCGGCACGCCCAAGCCGAACGCTCCCGAAGGCTTGGAAATAATTTACTCCACCAAAGGCAAAACCGCTGACGATCTCATCGAACGCACCGCCCACCGCCTCAAACCCTACGGTGAGGCTCTCGCGGTCACCAATGATTTTGCCGAACGCGACACCGTTATCTCCCTCGGCGGAATGGCCCAAAGCTGCGAAGAATTCATCAAAGATTTCCAGCGCGTGATGAAAGACCGCAATCACTTCGTGAAAACTCATAACCGCCGCGAAGCCAACCGGTACAAGCGAAGGTGAAAAACTTATGCTGGCAGGGACATACTGCATATGTCCACGAACGCGCACAGCGCGTCCCTACCGAGTACGCGCGCCATCAATCTAATCGAATGGACGCCGAGCGCCCGTGCGCATCCAGCCCTTCCACGCCCGCGAATTGCTCGATGGCGCCGATGGATTTTTTTAAAGCCGCCGGTGTGAATTGCACCACACTGGTGCGTCGTTGAAACATATCCACCGTGAGTCCAGGAAACGAAGCGCCCGCGCCGCCGGTGGGCAGCGTGTGGCTTGGGCCCGCCACGTAATCGCCCGTGACTGTTGGCGAAAAATTTCCAAGAAACAACGCGCCCGCAGTGGTGATTTGTTTCGCGGCTGCGGCCGCATCCTTGAGCATCACCTCACAATGCTCCGGCGCAAGCCGATTGGCTAGCGCGATGGCTTTCATCCGCGATGACACTTGAATAAGCCAACCGTTTTTCGCGAGCGCCTTTTTGATGTAATCGCGCCGTGAGCGTTGCGGCAGTTGTTTTGCGATTTCTTTTTCTACCGCGCCGATGAATTTCGCCGAGGTGCTAACGAGCCAACAGCGTTCGTGTCCCGAGCCGTGCTCCGCCTGCGCCAAAATATCCGCCGCCGCAAAAGCCGGATTAGCTGTGGCATCGGCCAGCACCAGCACTTCACTTGGCCCGGGCAACAAATCAATGGACACACGGCCCACCAGCAACCGCTTCGCAGCCACCACGTACGCATTGCCGGGACCAAAAATTTTCTGCACTGGCGCGAGGGTCTTTGTGCCGTGAGCCATTGCAGCGATGGCTTGCGCGCCGCCGACGCGATAAATCTCCGTGGCTCCCGCCAACTTTGCCGCATGCAACAACCCCGGATTTACTGTGCCATCTTTTCCGCAGGGCGTGCATACGACGATCTCTTTGCAACCGGCCACTTTTGCGAGCGTCACGGTCATCAACGCAGT
>JAPKDK010000405.1 GCA_028872645.1 Verrucomicrobiota bacterium | reverse complement strand
TCCTATTCTGCTTGCTGGTAAAGCCGGTGGCGCCATGAAGACCGGGCGACATATACAGGCAACTAAGAATGCTCAACACAGCAACTTCCTGCTCTCAGTACTTCAGAAAATGGGCGTTGAAAAAGATCAGTTCGGGAAGAGCACGGGCACCGTTGATTTAAGCTAGGAGGCAAAAGGGGGCAGAGGACGAAATGTTGAGGCGAAATACTACCCTGATCACAAGTTTCTGCGCCGGTGCCCTGCTTCTAGCTGCTTTCCATTCGGAGGCGGCGGAGCACGGGTTGGATGAGAAGGAGCTATCTCAGATCCCCAAAAACCTTCAGGCCATCGTCGACCGCGGGCAAAGCACCGGCATGGTCACTTTGGTGGCTCGAAATGGGAAGATCGCGTCCATCGATGCAGTGGGTTGGAGGATCATGGACAAGGAACCGCTGGAGACTACGGATGTTTTTTGGGCCGCCTCGATCACCAAGTCGTTCGTTGCAGTCGCCATCATGATGATGGTCGATGAAGGGCATCTGAAACTCGACGACTTGGTGGAGAAACACGTTCCGGAATTCAAGGGGCAGAAAGTGAAAACCGGCAAGCGAAGTTCGGAAACGGCTAAACATCCATTGACCGTTCGCAATTTGCTCAATCACCTGGACGGTCTCCCGAAGAACCCGACCAGAAGTCGGGCCACGAAATCCATCAAGGAGCGTGTGCTTAAATCCGCAAAGGACACGCTGATGTGGGAACCCGGAACGAAATGGATGTATGGCGGCGAGGGCCTTTACGTCGGCGCCTATCTCGTGGAAAAGTATTCCGACATGCCATACGCTGAGTTTCTGAAGACCCGAATGCTCGATCCTCTCGGCATGAAGAACACCTACTTTACCATCAAGAACGTACCCGAGGACCGGGCGGTCCGGAAACATAGCAAGCACAAGAAAGGCAAATGGGAAGCTGAGAAAATGCGCGACTTCAACTGGAGCACAGGCGGCAGCTATTTCGCGGTGGATGGCGGATTCTTCTCCACCGTCGAGGACTTGTTCCCCTGGTGCCAGATGCTTCTCAACGGCGGTGAATACGGCGGTGTTCGCTACCTCTCGGAGAAATCCGTTGGTGAGCTGACGCGCAAGCAAACCGGAGACGTTAAGCCTGCCGGTCACGGCGCCGGAAACTTCCATGCCCTCGCCTTTCAAGAGGCCATTGAACCGCAGGGCCCTACTGCCGCCCTGACCAAGGGAAGCTTTGGGAAAGGTGGTTCCGGGGGATCCATGACCTGGGTCGATCCCAGTACCAAAACCATTTATATCATGCTACAGAACGCATGGGGCGGGAATAAGAACCTCACCCACTCCACCTTTCTCAATACGGCCGCCAAGGCGATACCTCCGAAATGAAACTTTTCATTAATCGAATTGCCTCATTCATGATACTCAGCAGCAAACACCACTTGATTGCCGTGTGCATCATCGCGCTATCTGCGTCGATTGCTGGCGCGGAGGATGGAGCGCCCGCGAAGATTGATTTTAATCTCGAGATCCGTCCAATTCTCTCGAACAAGTGTTTCCATTGTCACGGCTTCGACGGCCAAAAACGCCGATGTGTTCGCCCTGCAATTCCAACCGTGGCTGCGGTGACCGAAACCAAGATGGTGATAAGAATCCTTTGAACTTCCCTGAATCAGGATGGTGGGGTAGAGTTCTCTAAGCAATGAAAACACTGATTCCAATTTTGATAGGTTTGTTAGTTGTGGGGGGTGGC
>JAPKDK010000103.1 GCA_028872645.1 Verrucomicrobiota bacterium | reverse complement strand
TGCCACGTCCTGTCTTCGCCCTTCACGGCCACGTCGAGGGCCACAAGGGTTGCGTGGTTTTTGGATTCGAACCCAATGAAGATCTATTTGTTGTGCGGATGTTCCTTCAGTAAATCGGCCGGGTTGTAGAGTCCCCTCATATCCTTTACCGAACTGCGTACACGAGATACCTGCGCGGGCCTGATCACTGAGGCTTCATTCCCATAGGAATTACGAACAAAGGTAAGCACGGCAGCAATTTCCTCATCATTCAATAGTGCTTCAAAGGGGGTCATAGGAACCTGCCCCGGATATTTTTTGCCCTGCACTTCAATCGGCCCAAGCAGCCCCTTGAGAGTCAGTTTGATTAAACGCTCCGGGTCTCCATTTGACCATGATGTGCCAGCCAATGGGGGGACTCCCGATTCAGGCAAGCCCTTGCCATTAGGTTGGTGACAGGTGGCGCAGTGGGCATCCCGATTATAAACTTCTTCGCCCAGGACATAGAGTTTTGCATCTGCCTTGGAGAGATGTGCCGGGGGTTGAAGCCGTGTCCTATAAACCGCAGGAGGTACGGGGGCGTTTTCAAGTACGCCTTTGGCAAAATCCATAGTTTGCTTGTAGGTGCGATCAATCCCTTTGGGCTCCGCCGCTGCCAAAATATCCAGGCCATCCTTTTTACCAAGGAAGGATGCCGCAACTGTCGCCTCCATGCGTACCCGCCCGTGGGAATCGGTTGCCGCCTTGGCAAGCAACTCCTTGTGATTCTTCACCTGCTTGAGGTTGAAGCGCAAAACGCGGACCGCTGCGGAACGAATGCGGTGATCTCCAGAGCCAAGTAATTGTTTTAAGAGTGCTACATCAGTTTGCCCGGCACCCCACGTAACCCACAAGGCTTCCAGCTTCAGGCGTTCATCTGCATCTTTCGGCAAGTTCTTTACCCAGGCACGCGTGGCTTTTACCACCGTGTCTGCATCTCTGCCGCGCAACTCCCTTCGGGTCCGGTAACGCGAACGGTACTCGTGGAGCTTAAGGTTATCCAGCAACTGGGCAATGGCTGCCCCAGCAATTTTTGCCGGCTTTACTAAAGGGCGGGATGGGTAGGTGATGCGGTAGACACGGCCATGAGCGTGGTCACGATTGGGATCCCGTGCATTATGCTGCATGTGCCCGATCAAAGCATTGTGCCAATCGACCACATAAAGTGACCCATCCGGAGCAAACTCCAAGTCCGTGGGGCGAAAGTTAAGGTCCTTGGAAATAAACAGGTCGTGTCGGAACTCAGTTGTGAAGCCCGGATCCTTATCGATTATCTTGTGCTGCTTGGCCCCGAGAAAGCCAATGTTGTTATTGATTATAACGTCGCCTTGAACTTCATCAGGGAAATGCCGACTGGAAACAAATTCCACACCGGAGGTCGGGCGAACATTATTTGAAGTAATAATGTTAGGGGCCTTCAAGTTGGCTCCATACCGTGCCTTCACTGACCCGGGAAGCATCCAGGACAAACTTGTGCCTGATGTATGAAGGAAAAGATCCTGCCCATAGTTGTCAAAGGCAACTCCCCAAGGATTGGGGATACTGAACTGAGAGTAGCGGATGATTGTCTTGCGCTGCGGACTGTACCGGAAAAATCCGCCATTGGTTCCGCGTTGCGGACCAAATACCGACTCCACATTGCTGTGAAGAAACACGCCTTCACACATGATAAAGGCACCGGAAGGGTCGGCGCAGAACGCTGAGATGGCGTGGTGGGTGTCGTGGTCATCAAACCCGGAAAGCACCACCTCCCTGATATCATAGCGGTCGTCGCCATTGGTGTCTTTATACCGCACAAGGCTTCCGCTTTGGGACACGTAAACCCCGTCGTGAGAGATTTCAAAACCAATTGGAATATGTAGGTCGTCGGCGAAGTTAATCTGCTTGTCTGCTTTGCCATCATTATTGGTATCCTCAAAAATGATCAGCTTATCCTTGGGATGCGGATCCCCAATTCGGTAATGCGGATAACTGGCCATGGTCGCAACCCAGAGCCGGCCCTTGTTATCAAAGGCCATTTGCACGGGGTTAGCCAAATCTGGAAAACGCCCTTCATCGGCAAAGAGCTCTATCTTATATCCATCAGCAACCTGAATCTTGGTTTGGGTAACCTTGCCGGGATTATAGTTAACATTACCATTCTTGCCTCCCGGCCGGTAGTTGCTTTGCACTGCCGGTAGTTTTGATGTCTTGGCATCAGCAGCTTTCACATCAAAAGCCTTCCCTTTTAGAGTCGCCCAGATCGCCTGATCGCGAATTTCAGTCATCTCGCGAGTCTTCTTGAGCTCAAAGGGATAATTCTTTGGGCCAAAGGGATTATAACGACGCCCATATACGTGGACGCCATTGGGAACCTTAAAGTCATTCTGCCAATAGAAGTTTTTATCCATGACCGCTTTGTGAACGGCCGAACGCAGATTTCCTGATGGGTTTTCTTCCTGAAAAAGAGAATCGACCAGAAGACTCGCCAGTTTGCGGTATCCCAACCCGTTTAGTAGAGCTCCATCGACAGTGTGAGCCTTACCGTCCGAGTACCATTGACTGGACGGACTAAAGGCATCCACGAAAAGCACGTTGTTTTCGCGGGCCACCGCACGCATAGCCTCAGTGTAAAGAATGAGGTTGGTGTTCTGCTGGACTCCATCGGTGACTCCCTTGATGGCCTGCACGGCCGTGGGAGAAACCAAGGTCAGACGGGGAGCGCTCTTCCCATTATATTTCTGCGCCAGCGTGTGTTTTAGAAATGCATCAAGCTCCTTCTTGAACCGACCCAGCTCGCCAACTCCATCAAAGGAAGAATTAAAACCAAAGAAGGCAATAATTACATCGGTCTTTAAACGGGTTAGCCATTGGTCGGACGTTTCAAAGTGGCCGTTAGGGCCGGACCCTGCCTTGAGTTTTTGGCTGATCAATTCCTGTGCCCCTGGGAAGGCATACTGGCCTCCTTGGCCTCGACCTGGATGCGGGCGAAACCCCGGAGTATTCCCTTCATCACACAAGTTTCGGAGGGTTAAGTCCTTTAAAGGGAAACGCAGATAAAGTTCTGTTTCAAGATGCCCATAGTGAATCATGCGAGAACCCATACCCGCTCCTACCAATGTAATGCGGTCGCCTTTCTTTAATGAAAGATTTGCAGGAGCCGCCTCCATCCTGGGCACATTAATGACAAGGATAAGGGGCCAAATTATGGATAAACAAAATCGGATTAAGTTGTGGAGAGACATATCTATGGGGATTTAATTTTTAATGACCTAGGCAAAGCAGAATTTTATTCCGTGTTGAACAGTGAATCAATGTATTTGAGGATTAATTTCATGTAGGACAGTAAATGTCCCATGTCCCGTGAGAGGCTCAGCGCAGAGTTTGAACACGAACCAAGGAGAACAAAATGTATAATGAACTGAATGAGCAACTGGAGTTGGGTTTTGATCGCAATGTGATTCGGGAGGCGGTGCCGCGCAAGCGGCGGCGGGTGGCACGGGCGGATTGGTGGTTTGATCAAATCCGCAAGATGATTGATGCGGACGTGGAGCCTGCCGTGCCAAGGCACGTGCAGCGGCGGTTGGAGTTTTCTCCCACGCGGACGGTGTCATTTCCGGCGTAACGCACAGGAAACAACCCGTTTGAGGTTTGCAAGCGAAGTGCCTTTGACGTAGAACTCGCCTCCCGCTTTGCGGGGGTTGATGAGCAAGGGACTGATTGAAATCTACGACACGACGCTGCGCGATGGCACGCAGGGCGAGGGTGTGAGTTTTTCGGTGGCGGACAAACTTCGCGTGGCCGAGCGGCTCGATGCCTTTGGCGTTCATTACGTGGAGGGCGGTTGGCCGGGGAGCAATCCGAAGGACATCGAGTTTTTTAAGCAAGCGGCCAAGCGCAAATGGAAGCACGCGCAGATTGCGGCCTTTGGCTCAACACGCCGCAAAAAAGTGAAGGCGAAGGACGATCCTCAGGTGAAACTGTTGATCGACGCCAAGACGCCGGTGGTCACTATCTTCGGCAAAACGTGGCTGTTGCACGTGAAGGAAGTGCTGCGCACCACGCCCGCCGAAAACATCGCGATGATCGCCGACACCATTGCGTTTCTGAAAAAGAACGGGCGCAAAGTCATTTACGATGCCGAGCACGCGCTGGATGGATTTAAGGATGATCCGGAATACGCAATGGCTACTTGGAAGGCGGCGGAAGCGGCGGGCGCGGATTTTGTGGTGCTATGCGACACCAACGGCGGCTCGTTGCCCAGCGAAGTGGCGGCCATCACCGCCGAGGCTCGCGCGGCGCTGACGTGCCCCATCGGTATCCACACGCACAACGACATCGGCCTCGGCGTAGCCAACGCGTTGGCGGCGGTGGAGCAGGGCGCCACGCAGGTGCAAGGCACCATCAATGGCTACGGCGAGCGCACCGGCAATTGCAATCTCACCAGTGCGATTCCGAATATCACTTTGAAGATGGGTCGACGTTCCATTTCCAAGGCGCGTTTGAAAAAACTGCGCGAAGTTTCACGCTTCATTGATGAAGTGGCAAACCTCGTGCCCGACCGTCATCAACCGTGGGTGGGCGGAACCGCCTTCGCGCACAAAGGCGGTATGCACGTGAACGCCGTGCAAAAAGTGGCATCGAGTTTTGAACACACCAACCCCGAAGTGGTCGGCAACGCGCGCCGTATTCTCGTGAGCGACCTCGCCGGCCGCAGCAACATCGTGATGAAGGCGCAGGAGATGGGCATCCGTATCGCCAATGATGCGCCGGAGTTGAAGGACATCCTCGCGCGCGTGAAGGAGCAGGAACATCTCGGCTACGATTACGAAGGTGCGGAAGGCTCACTGGCGTTGCTCATCCGCAAAGCACTCGGCCGCGTGGAGCCGGCGTTTGATTTGGAGGCGTACCACGTCTCGATGCGCGGCGATTCGGAGGACCACGTTTGTGAGGCCACGGTGAAAGTCCGTGTCGGCAACGAGGCCGCCCACACCGTAGCCGATGGCGATGGCCCCGTGAACGCGCTCGATCAAGCACTCCGTAATGCGTTGCGCGGATTTTATCCGGCTCTCAAGCAAGTGCGGCTGACGGATTATAAAGTGAGGATACTGAACAGCACCACCGGCACGGCTGCCAAAACCCGCGTGCTTATTGAATCCACCGATGGCAAGGATCGCTGGTACACCGTGGGTGTGAACGAAAACATCATCGAAGCCAGTTTGCAGGCGTTGCTTGATAGCATTGAGTTTCGGCTGTTGAAAAAATAGTTTTATGGCAGAAATTCCCAAGGCTTACGAACCGCACGCGGTGGAGGAAAGATGGTATTCGTTTTGGGAGGAGCACGGCTGCTTCACGGCGGATCCCGCGCGCGTGAGTGAGGAGCGGCCGGCTTATTCGATTGTGATCCCGCCGCCGAATGTCACGGGCGTGCTGCATATGGGGCACGTTCTGAATAATACGATTCAAGACATCCTCGCGCGTAAGGCGCGGATGGACGGCAAGGAGGTGCTGTGGTTGCCGGGCACGGATCACGCGGGCATCGCGACGCAGAATGTGGTGGAGCGCGCGCTGCGCAAGGAGGGCGTGATGAAGCATCGCGACGACCTCGGACGCGAGAAATTGCTCGAGCATATTTGGGAATGGAAAGAGAAACACGGCAACATCATCATCGAGCAGTTGAAAAAGCTCGGCGCGAGTTGCGATTGGTCGCGCCTGCGCTTCACGATGGACGAAGACTACACGCAGTGCGTGCAGCGCGTGTTTGTTGACCTTTATAAAAAGGGGCATATTTACCGCGGCAAACGGATGGTGAACTGGTGCCCAAAATCATTGACCGCCCTCTCGGATGAAGAGGTCATCATGAAAGAGCAAAACAGCCAGCTCTTTTATTTCAAAGTGCAAGTGGTCGAAGAGCCGGACACGTGGCTGGAGATTGCCACCACGCGGCCCGAAACCATCCCCGGCGACAGCGGCATCGCGGTGAACCCAAAGGACCCGCGCTACGCAAAACTCATCGGCAAACACGCGGTGCGGCCCTTGCCGATGGAAAACCAGGCGCACTTGCCGATCGTGGCCGACGAGCACATCGACATTGAGTTTGGCACGGGCGTGCTGAAGGTCACGCCCGCGCACGACAAGGCGGATTTTGAAATTGGCCAGCGTCACGGATTGGAGGTCATCGACGTCATCAATGCCGATGGCAAAATGAACGAGTTGGCCGGCGCGGACTTGGCCGGGCTAGATCGCTTCGAGGCGCGCAAAGTCGCCACCGCGAAGCTCGAAGAAATGGGCGCGCTACTCAAAGCCGAGGATCACAAAAACAACGTCGGCTTCAGCGAACGCGCTGATGTGCCCATCGAGCCGCGGCTTTCCGAGCAGTGGTTTTTGAAATATCCGAGCCAAGCGCAGTCACGCGAATGTGTGGCCAACGGCGCGTTGAAATTTTATCCCGAGCGTTGGTCCAAGACGTACGATTATTGGATGGACGGCCTGCAAGATTGGTGCATCAGCCGCCAGCTTTGGTGGGGACATCGCATTCCGGTTTGGTATCGCGGTGAAGAAATCCACTGCGGGCTTGATGCTCCCGAGGGCGATGGCTGGGAACAAGATCCCGACGTGCTCGATACTTGGTGTAGCTCGTGGCTCTGGCCGTTTGCGACGATGGGTTGGCCGGACGACACGGAGACGCTTAAGAAGTTTTATCCCACCACCGACCTCGTCACGGGGCCGGACATCATTTTCTTTTGGGTCGCCCGAATGATAATGGCGGGCTACGAATACAAAGGCGATTTACCATTTCGCAACGTGTATTTCACCGGCATTGTTCGTGACAAAAAAGGCCGCAAAATGTCCAAGAGCCTCGGCAATTCACCCGATCCGCTGAAACTTATTGCGCAATACAGCGCGGATGCGTTGCGCTTTGGCACGATGCGTAGCGCGCCCTTGGGGGCGGATGTGCTCTTTGACGAAAAGGACGTCGAGCTCGGTCGTAATTTTTGCAACAAGCTGTGGAATGCCTGCCGCTTCCGCCAAATGCAAGGCGGCGAGACCGAAGGCGAAATTGATCCCACGCAGCTCACCAGCGATGACCGTTGGATTCTGCGCCGCCTCGACCAAGCCATCACAGAGGTCACAGACGCTTTCGCGGCCTATCGGTTTACGGACGCCACGGCGACGCTTTACCGTTTTTTCTGGAGCGAATTTTGCGATTGGTATGTGGAATCCTGCAAAGCAACCTTCTTCAGCGAAGACGCCGCGCGCAAAGCCAACGTGCTGGCGGTATTCGATTTTGTAACCGGCCACACGCTGCGATTGTTTCATCCGTTTATGCCGTTCATCACGGAAGAGCTTTGGCACGGCCTCGGCTTCTCTGCCGAGATGCCAAGCGATCAAGGCGGCCAAACGATTATGACCGCCCATTGGCCGAAATCGTTTAAGGAAGATTTCAAAGAGCATTACGCGCTGGACGAAACCATTGACGATCTCGTCGCCGCCAAGCACGAACTCGTTACCGCTGGCCGCAACTTGCGCGGCATCGGCAATATTCCGTTTGCAAAAAAAATTGATTACATCATCAAACCCGCCGCCCAGCTCGATGCGTACGAAGTGGAAGTCATTCAAAGTTTACTGAACGCCGAGAGCTTGAAAGTCGACGCCGATTACGCGCCGCGTAAAGGCACGCCCGCCGCACGCTCGGCGTTGGGCGAATTGTATTTGCCGCTCGATGGATTGATCGATGTGGACGCCGAAAAGGTGCGGTTGGAAAAACAGTTGGGGAAAATCGCAAGCGAAATCCAGAAAGCCGATGCCAAGTTGAATAATCCGAAATTCACCGAACGCGCGCCGGAAGAAGTTTTGCAGGAGGCCAAAGATCGCTTGGCCGAGTGGCAGCAAAAGGAGCAACAAACCCGCGAGGCCATTGAGTACCTCGCCGAGGCCTGAGATGGCTGCGCTCGCGAAAGTTTTACTGCAGCCAGTGGCCCTTTTGTGGCTGGCGCTGCTGGGCTCGGCCGGTTGGTTTATTTACAAACGCAAATATCGTATGGCGGCGCTACAAGGCGGTTTGGCGTTGGTGTTATTCCTCCTCGGCAGTTCACCGCTGGCGGGAGAATTGCTTTCGCGATTGGAAGTGCCGTATGGGCGCACAAGTTGGGAAACACTTCCGGAGGTCGATGCGGTGTTGGTGTTGGGCGGCATCGGCGGAGGGAGTGATTCTGAAATCAATGGCATTGATTTTGCCTCCACGGTGGATCGGTTGTTGACGGGCATCGAGCTCACACGCCGCGGCAAAGCGCCGGTACTGGTTTTGGGCGGGGGCGGTTATTGGAAAACTGGAAAGTTGGAACCGGAAGCCGAGCGCATTCGGCCGTGGATGGAGAAATGGAAACTGGTCGAAGACATCCCCGTGCACGATCTCGGCGTGTGCGCCAATACTTATGAGGAGTCACAAAAATTCGCGGTGCTTGCGAAAAAGGAGAGCTGGAAAACAATTTTGCTCGTTACCTCCGCCAGCCATATGAAACGCGCCGAGGCGGTGTTTCTTTCAAGTGGCGTCGATGTCACGCCGGTGGCTTGCGATTTTGGTGCGTGGCCGTATCGGGAGGAATGGGAATTTTTCCCGAGCATTGATCGCCTCAAGACCGTCCAAATTTGGATGTACGAGTCTGCTGGTTGGATGTATTACCGCTCGAAGGGTTGGATACGGCTCGACGCGCTACCAAAAAAATGAAGCCCCCGAACATCACTGCCGCTGCCCGATGTGCCAAGGATGTGGCGCACAAAGTCGGCGTATTTCTCAAAAGCCAACTGCGCACGCCCAAGCACATCAACCTGCAAACCGCGCACGACATCAAGCTGGAGTTGGATAACCGCAGCCAAGCGATGATTGAGCGCGGCTTGCACAAGGGCTTCCCGAATATTCCATTTCTCGGCGAGGAAGGCGAGGTGGGCGATACCACTGGCGAGTGGCGTTGGGTGGTGGATCCCATCGACGGCACGGTGAATTTCAGCCGCGGCATTCCGCACGCGTGCGTTTCCATCGCACTGCAACAACGCCGCGCAGATTCCACCGGTCATTGGGCGGATTACGATTCGGTGATCGGCGCGGTGTACGATCCGTTTCTTGATGAGATGTGGACCGCCCGCGCCGGCGGCAAAGCCAAGCTTAATGGGCGCGCCATACACGTCAGCGAGACGAGCACGTTGGAAACCTCCATCGTCTCCATCGGTTTTTCCAAAAGTCGTACCACCATCAAAAAAAATCTGCCGCTCTTTGCGCGGTTGTACCAACGCGTGCTCAAAGT
>JAPKDK010000404.1 GCA_028872645.1 Verrucomicrobiota bacterium | reverse complement strand
GTCCTGCAAGAAGGCGGCTACGAAGGCCAAAGCGCCATGGCCGTCTACGGCCTCCCCGCCGACCGCTGGAAACCCAACGTCGAGGATCTCGTGACCGAAGGCATTCAACAATTAGTAAAACCAGCGGGTGCTGAAAAATAAGATGCGGTGATGTGCTGCCGGCCAGGAAGTGGCAGGGCGTGCTCTCCGAGCGCACCTTGGCGGTTTCGGAGAAACCGCCCTACCCTAAACCACCCACCACCAAGTCAACGCCGGCCCAATGACCAACGCCGGCAAGTAATTCGCCAGCGGCACTTTTTGGACTTCCAAAATCACCAAAATAATCGTGAGCACCAGCAAACCGCCCACGAGATTAAAGCTGGCGAGCAAGGCCGGTTCGTCGGTGATGAAACCCATATTCGAAGCCAACAGTGTGACGGTGCCTTGATACGCGAGCAGGGGCACAATCGAAAGCAACACGCCCGCGCCAAAACGCGGTGCGAAGCACAGCGTGGCGATGCCGTCCATCAACGATTTCACGATGAGAATCGTCGGCACTTTGCCGAGGCCATCCTCCACCGCGCCGAGCAACGACATCGGGCCCACGGTGAACAAAATCGTACACGTCACAAAGCCATCGCTAAAGCTCGCCGAAGTTTCGTTGTTCAATTTCGCAAATCGTTCCTTGGCCGCTTGGCCGATTTTATCCAGTCGCTCCTGTAACTTCAGCCACGTGCCGAAGAGGTTGCCAAACGAAATCGCCAACAACGTGATGAGCCCGATCAATAGAAATTTCCAAACACTCCCCGCCGATTGCCAGCCGCCGTAAAGTCCATTGCAAATCATATAGCCGCCGGCAAGCACGGTGAGCACCGCAAGGAATTTTCGGATGCGCCGTTGCGTGGCATCGGTCAGTTGGCGGCTCAAACGCAGCCCCACCACGCCGCCGATGAAAATGCAAATTACATTAAAAAACGTGCCGATGGGTAGCCACGGCAATTCGAGCAATTTACCCAGCTCAATCATCCGCGCAGTTCGGCGGCCACCGCCGCACCCAACGCCTCGGGCTCGCGCAAGTCGCCGGTTTGCTCGGCGCGCTGCACAGTGTCATTTAAAAACGAAACGGCGCGCAGTCGCAATTGCGTGCCATCGACCGTCGCCTCCGCGCCCACGGGCGAACTGCAGCCGCCGCCCATCCCGCGCAGAAACGCCCGCTCGGCGGCCACGGCGGTGAAGCTGTTGAAATGATTTAAGCGCTCACAAATTTTTTCAATGCGGCCATCATCCGCGCGAATCTCGATGCCAATCGCGCCCTGCCCCACGCACGGAAGCATCAATTCGGTGTCGAACGCCACAGCGCGAATGCCATCGGGCACAGCATCCCCTTCGAGCGCGCCCTCGGCGGTGATGGCAAAATCCAACCGGTTGAGGCCCGCCGCGGCAAGGACGGTTCCGGCCATCGCCTCGGTGTCGGCCAGTTTTTCCAAACGCGTGGGGAGGTTGCCGCGAATTTCTTCCACGCGCAAATCGGGCCGCGCTGCAAGTAGTTGCGCTTGTCGGCGCGGGCTACTGGTGGCCACCATCGCGCCATCGGCCAATTGCGGAAACGCGCCATCAAAGCCCCCGTCGGTTTTGTAAATCAACACATCGCGCACGTCCTCGCGTTTGCCAACTGCGCCGAGGGTCAGTCCGCTGGGTAATTCCGTGGGCAAATCCTTGAGGCTGTGCACGGCGAGATCGGCTTTGCCTTTGACGAGCGCCACCTCGAGTTCTTTGG
>JAPKDK010000403.1 GCA_028872645.1 Verrucomicrobiota bacterium | reverse complement strand
TCCGTGTACGGCACCACCGTGCCGAGATATTTTTTGATGAGCTCCGGATGCTCCTGCACTGCCTCGGAGAACGAACAGAAAATCACGCCGTGCTTGGCGAGTTCCTCCTTGTGCGTGGTGCCGACGGAGACGCTGTCGAACACCGCATCCACCGCCACCCCCGCCAAGCGCGCGCGCTCGTGCAACGGCACGCCAAGTTTCTCGTAGGTTTCCAGCAACTTGGGATCCACCTCGTCGAGGCTCTTCGGGCGATCCTTGTCCTTCGCGCCCGGCGCAGAGTAGTAGCTGACCGCCTGATAATCAATCGGCTCGTATTGCACCTGCGGCCAGTGCGGCTCTTCCATCGTCTGCCAACGACGGAAGGCTTTCAGCCGCCATTCGAGCAGCCACTCCGGCTCGTTTTTCTTGGCGGAGATATGGCGCACCACATCCTCGTCAAGCCCGGGCGGCAGCGTGTCAGCCTCGATGTCGGTATAAAAACCCCACTTATATTCCTGCGCCACAAAGCGATCGATAGTTTCAGTGTCTGTGCTCATTTCATTTTCCCCTTTCCGGAACAATCCGGGCACACGCCGCGCATCGAGACTTCCGAATGCGTCACTTTAAATCCACGCGGCACTTTGAACCCACTTTGGCGCAGCTTGGATTTGCCTTCAAAATCGGAAATCTCGCCGCAATCTTCACATTGAAAATGCGCGTGCTCGTGCATATTCGGGCAGTAGCGCGTGGCCGCGCGATCGAGCTTTACCTGCTTCACGAGATGATGTTTCACCAACGCATCGAGGCAGTTGTAAACCGTGGCCATCGAAATATCCGGCTTCTCCTGTTTGGCGTGCAAAAACACTTCGTCCGCCGTGGGGTGATCCAGCTTGTCCAGCAATACCCCGTACACCACCTCGCGCTGAGCCGTGGGCCGCAGCCCCGATTCGACGATGCAACGGCTCACCACCCCGCGATCGCGGCGGGGCGGCACAAAGACAGTGCGTGCTTTGACGTCCTTCATAGTCCCGCCAACATCGCCGATAGCCCGCACGGCGTCAATAGTATTTAGAATAATTCTAAATCGCATTCGCAACACCCATCCTTTGCGCCCGCCCCCGCGTACGCTACACTGCCGCCCAACGCTATGTCTTGGAACATCTTAGCTACCCCGGGCACGATTGCGGGAATTGGGGCTGAATCCGCTGATTTTTTGCGCAAAAACGGCTGCAAAGTCACCATTGCCGAGCCCTTTCACGCCCAATCGGCGGCGGACTTGCAGCGGTTATTGCCAGGAATTCGGGCGGTCTATGCGGGACCGGATGAGTTTTCAGCTGAATTATTGGCCAGTCCGGAGGCGGCTGAATTGCGAATTATTTCCCGTTGGGGCGTGGGTTTTGAGTGCATTGATGTGGGCGCCGCGACAGCACACGGTATCGTGATCGCTTACACGCCCGGAATGCTCGATGAGGCGGTGGCGGATTACGCCTTCGCCTTGCTGCTCGGCATCGCGCGACGCATTCACACCGCGCACGCCACGATGGCCGCGGGCGAATGGACGCCGCGATGGGGGCACGATGTGCACGGCAAAACGCTCGGCATCATCGGCTGCGGCCGCATTGGCACGGCGGTGGCACGGCGCGCGGCGGGTTTTAATCTGCGCGTGTTGGCGTGTGACCCCGCTCCAAATGATGCCGCCAAAAAATTAGGCGTGGAATTTGTACCGCTTGAATCGCTGCTCGCGCAAAGTGATTTTGTTTCACTGCACGCGGCGGTGACA
>JAPKDK010000402.1 GCA_028872645.1 Verrucomicrobiota bacterium | reverse complement strand
CCTGCGCACGATACTAGGCTGAGGTTTTTCCTGGCTCAAAGACCCTCCGCCGCGACGCACACGCCTGTTTTCTGGGCAAAACTGTATTACAATTTTTGTGCATATTTATATGTGGACGAATCTCCTCAATGTATGTTAGCCTACGCACAGCCTATTTAAATAGACTCAACAAGAAACCTTACAAAAGGAGAGAACATGGGAGCACTTATAGCAGGTTTGGCAGGTATGATGTTTTTGATGGTGCCGCTACTGGTAATGATCATCGCGGTATGGAAAGTTTTCACCAAGGCCGGAAAGCCAGGGTGGGCGATCTTCATTCCAATCTATTCAAACATTGTGATGCTCGAAATTATAGGGCAACCGTGGACACGACTCCTCTGGTACTTCATCCCATTTTACGGATTGTACTTGGCAATCGTGGATTTAAATGCCCTGAGCAAAAGCTTCGGTAAAGACGCTGGGTTTACTGTGGGATTAATCCTACTAGGCCCTATCTTTTGGTGCATCCTCGGCTTCGGAGGTGCACAGTACCTCGGCCCAGGCGGTGGTGGCGGTGAGCAGCCTGATTTTACGCCGCAAGCGTAATCTGTTTTCAGCCAACAAAGCCCTCCTCCACGGGGGGCTTTTTTATTGACTGACTATATCGTAAACGCCGGCAAATCAACCCGCACCCCGCCTTGTTCAGCGGATTGGTGGGCGCAGATGCCGACGGCGGTCCAATTGGCGGCGGTCTTGGCGTTGGGCCATGGATCGCGATCTTCGACGAGGGCACTGAGAAATTCGTTAACCATATGCGGGTGGCTACCACCATGGCCGCCACCTTGGACGAAGGATAGGTGATCAGCGTCCTCAATGGTTTGCGTGAATTTCCGAATGGGCTCGGGCAGCAGATGCGCAAAGTCCGGAACCTCAACACGCTCGGGGATTTCCGCTTCCGGCCGCTTGGCCACGTGCATGATGTGCGGGTCATTCTCGGTGAGGGTCCACTCGAAACTTTTCTTGGTGCCATACACGTCGATGCTTTCGCGGTACTGCCGCGCGACATCGTACAGGCATCGCCAAATGTGCGCGGACACATCGTTGTCTTTGATTTTGATGTGGCAGCTCTCCACGGCGAACGTGCTGCCGCTCTTTTGCGCGATGTCATCCCGCACCGTACCGCTGCCGAAACAGCTCACATATTCCGCGAGGCCATCCACCATGCCGAGACAGGGGCTCACCACGTGCGTGGCGTAATGCATCGGAATCATCGCCTCCCAGTAGCTCGGCCAACCGTCCATGTCCTGCGGATGGCTCGCGGCAAGGTACTGCAGTTTGCCCAGCTCGCCGGTGTCGTACAGCTGTTTGATGAACAAAAACTCACGGCTGTAGACTACAGTCTCAGCCATCATATATTTGAGGCCGGTTTCATCAACGGCCTTGCACAGCGCCTCGCAATCCTCAATGGTCGTTGCCATCGGCACGGTGCACATCACGTGCTTGCCCGCGCGCAGGGCCTTGAGCGATTGCGCGGCATGATCGGCAATAGGTGAGTTGATGTGTACCGCATCAATCTCCGGATCCTTCAGCAGTGTATCGTAATCGGTGAACCGTTTCTCAATGCCGAACGCATCGGCCACCTTGTTCATCTCCACCTCGTTTCGCCGGCAAACGGCAACGAGATTGGCATTGGGATGCGCCTGATGAATGGGGATGAATTCCGCCCCAAACCCGAGGCCGACGAGGGCAATGTTGAACTGCTGGTCACTCATGGATGGAGGGAA
>JAPKDK010000102.1 GCA_028872645.1 Verrucomicrobiota bacterium | reverse complement strand
CTGGCGCGGCGATGCTGGCATTTTTGGGATGGGGCGCCAAACACACCGAGCCTGGCCCTTATCAGCAAACCCTCGCGCGAGCCATAGACTGGATGTTGAGCGTTGAGAAAAATGGCGACCTTCGTTATCGCGGAAATTTATACGACCACGGCATTGCCGCGATTGCCCTGATGGAAGCTTATAATCTTACCAAGGACGAGCGACTGCGCGCCCCGGCCGAACGTGTCCTTGCCTTCACCCTCAAGGCACAAAACCCCCAATCCGGTGGCTGGCGCTACAAACCTCATCGCGAGGATCCCAGCGAAAAAGGCGATCTCTCAGTCAGCGGTTGGCAAATGATGGTCTTGAAAAGCGCGCGCTTGGGCGAGATGAACGTGCCCGAAACTTCATTCGCAAAAGCCCGCAAATTCCTCGATGGCATGGGTGTAGATGGAAACGGTTTTCAATATCGCCCCGGCTGGAAGCCTTCTTCAGCAATGATCGCCGAAGGATTATTTTGCGAGCAAATGCTGAGCGCCGGCATCAAGAACGCTAAAATGGAACAGTGCCTCAGCCTCATTCAGAAGCAATTGCCCAGCAACAATCGGGTGGATTACTATTATTGGTACTACGGCAGTCTGGCGATGCGTCAGGCCCAAGGTGAAGATTGGCAAGGCTGGAATGATAAACTAAAACCGATTCTATTGGGCAAACAAATCCAGCGTGGCAACAATCGCGGCGCGTGGGAACCCGAAGGCAAAAACTCCAAGGCCGCCGGTCGTGTGGTCACCACCGCCTTGGCAGCACTTTCGCTGGAAGTATATTACCGTTACTTGCCGCTTTACTCGCCGGAGTTGTCCAAAGCGGACAAATAGTGTGCCGCGCAAATCATTTCATGAAAACCCGTTTCCTTTATTTCCTTGGGGCTTTGGCGTGTGCCGGTGCCGTAATCGCTGCTGATGATTTCAAGCCGCTCTTCAACGGCAAAAACTTCGACGGTTGGCACAACGTAAATTGCGGCCCCAAAACGTGGACGGTGAAAGAGGGGATGATCCATTGCACCGGCAAACCTATCGGTGAACTGCGCACCACGCGAATGTACGAAAATTTCATTCTCGAACTCGAATGGCGCCACCTCAAGCCGCGCGGCAACGCCGGCATTTTTGTGTGGGCCGATGCTTATCCTGCCAAGGGCCAACCCTTCCACCGCGGCGTAGAAGTGCAGGTGCTCGAAAACGAATACGGCAACACCCGCGGCTACACCACCCACGGCGACATCTTCCCCATCCACGGCGCGCGCATGACGCCCATCAACGGTCGCGGCGGTCAGCGCGCCTTTCCCAGCGAGAACCGCAGCAAACCCTCGCCGCAATGGAACCACTACCGCATCATTTGCAACAACGGCGACATCAGCCTCGCCGTGAACGGAAAAGTGGTCACCCAAGGTAAAGCCGCCAGTCCGCGCAAGGGCTACATTTGTTTGGAATCCGAAGGCTCGCCCGTCCAATTCCGCAATCTGAAAATCAAGGAACTCCCAAGTACAAAACCCAAGCCCGAAGAAATTGCCAACGAGTTCACCGGCTTCAAAAGCCTCTACACCGGCGTGGACCTCAGCGGATGGAAAGGCGAAGGCTGGAAATCCAGCGACTGGCGGCTCACCAGCCAAGACGCAAAAGGCAGCCTGTTTTCCACCGAAAAATTCTCAAGCTACACCTTCTTCGCCGATTGGCGTGGCGGTGGCGAGTCGGTTCCTTTCAAACTCCCCAACGTCGGCGACCTTGGCGAATTGGCATTCCCCGCGGGCAAATGGAATCGCGTGCAAGTCACCCGCCTCAATGGTTTGTTGCGCATTGAAATCAATGGCAAACGAATCATCGAAGAAAAAATTGATGAAAGCGGGAATCTTAAGCCGGGACCGATTGAATTGCTGCCGGGCGGGCAGTTCGCCAATATTTTCGTTAAAGCAAATTAGTCATTTCACCACGCTGACTTTATCCGCCGTCGGAAAACTCCGCGGGATATTCGTCGTCACTTTCCCTGTCGCCAGCCATTCACAGGCGCGGTTCATCGTGGTGATGAATCCCACGCATTGCAGTGATTTGCCGTTCTGATGGCCCATCGGTGTGTGGAAAGTTTTGCCCTTGCCGTAATTGAGTACCATCATCATCGGCTCGTGGCGTTTGCTTTTGGTGCTCCACGCGGTGGCCAGCACCTGCATATGTTCAGCGGGGCCACGCAGTGAATCGTAAAGTTCATCCTGAGCGTGCTTCCATTGCGCGGGCATTCCGTGGGTGATGGGGTGTTTGGCATCGCGAATCTTGATGGTGAATTCGTGCTGCGCACCGTGGCTGCCGCCGCGGCCCTTTTGCGTGTCGCGCACGAGTTTTTCCTGTTCGTTAAAGTACACGTACGGCCCGTGTTTTTCCGTGCGCCCGCCCCAGCCCCCGAGGCCGATCATTTTGTTGTACTCCAGCCAATTGGGGAATGAATTATTGGCCGCGTGTACGCAAATGAACCGGCCGCCCTCGCGCATATATTTCTCGAAAGCCACCATCACCGGCTTGGGCCATTCCTGCCCGTTGTAATTGCTAACCACCACATCGTATTTCGCAAACGCCGGCAGCCATTCTTTCCAAGACTTGGCATTCAATTCATTCGCCGCTTCTTGCGCGGCGGCACGTTGTTCCTTGGTGAGATTGCGCGGTGGATTCACGCGCTGCGGTGAGGTGGAAACCGCCACGGTGAACATGCCGGTCTTTTCCAATTGCGCCCTCATAAATGGCGTCATCGCTTTCCAGTTGTGATTGTTCTGACCATCGACGATTAGAATGGAAATGGATTTGGCGTGCATACCAAAAGCACAAACCGCTAATGCGGCCACAATGAGGGATCGGGAAATGAGTTTCATGCGTGCGCCCAGTGTAAGCGTATACAGTCGGGAGCAAAGGATTTTTTAGCCTAATTTTTAGCCGGCTGTGCCAATAGGCGCTTTGCTTCGTCGAGCAGGAATTTCGGGGCCATGAAGGGTTCGTAGCTGATTTCCTGCCAGCGGACTTTACCTTTGGCATCGATGAGGAAGGTGCCGTGCAGAGGCGTTTCCTCAAAATCATCGTAGGCACGATAGTTCCGGAAGGTATTCAAGGTCGGATCGCTGAGCAGCGGGAAATTAAAGTGCCGATCCTTGGCGTCGTAGCCGATGAAAGTGTCGCGCAAACCGGTCGTGGAGTCGGTGCTGACGGCGAGCAGCGTGATACCTTGCTTTTCAAATTCCGCTGCCACGGGGTCGAAGGCGTTGAGTTGGTCCATGCAATGCACGCAGCCCTTGCCGAGATAAAAAATCAGCACCACCGGTTTGCCTCGCAATGAGCCGAGTGAGAATTTTTGCTGATTGCGATCGGTGAGCGACCACGCCGGCGCGGTGGATGGTTGCCAGAGGAAGGGGCCGAGGTCGTCAAGGTTGGGGCGCAAGCCAACGTCTTTGGCGGTGGGCTGTGGCTTGCGCCAATCGGTGGGGAGGCCGAGCGACTTGGCCAAGGGCGCGAGTCGGGCGAAGCATTGCACATCAAGATCGAGCTGTGGCGCGATGCGGCGAAGGTGCTCAAAGGCGGCTTTGGCTTCGGCGGGTTTTTTGGTGGTGTGCAGCAGGTAGGCTTGTGTCGCCAATGGGCGGGCTTGTTCCGCGGCTGATTTCACTGCGGCGGCGGCTGATTTCAATGCGGCTTCGGGGTCGCCCACGCGGAATTGCAGCATCGCCTTGCGGTCGCCACGGATGTCCGATGCTTTTGCCAGAAAAGTTTTGGCGACTGCCTTGTCGCCCTTGGCCAGTGCGCGGTACATTTTCGCCTCGGCGATCCCGTGGGTGAGCGTTTTGATGGTGGTGTTGTACGGGCGTTCGGCATCATTCTTGGCGCGGCGTACGTCGCTGGCTTTTTTCTTGGCGGCCTTGGCTTTGGCTTCGGCGGTGCTGCCGGCTTTGGTTTTTCCGGATTGTTGCTCGGTGAGCATTTTTTCCATTTGCGCGAGGAGTGCCTCGGCCTCGGTGGTTTTGCCGGTGTTGAAATAGGCGCAAGCAAGCAGTCGCCAGTACTTGGCTTTATCGGCGGCGGCTTTTCCGGGGAGCAGGTAATGAGTGTCTTTCAGCGCGAGGGTTTCGTTCCAAAGTTCGTAGTGGGTGAGCAGCCCGTTCAGATGGCGTTTGCCGTAGGTGTAGCTGCCCCGGGTGGAAACGGTCCATGTGCCATTGGTTTTAACGGAAGGCAGGCGGGGCAGCTCGATCATATTCTTGGCCATGGTAAGTCCGTGGCGCACGCGTCCGGCGTGGCCGAGGTTACGCGTGAGCCATTCGTTGTTGTGGGCGAAATTATGGATGCGATCGGGCATCACGCGGTCGCGCATCATGTGGGCGTGGTCCACGCGGGCGCTGGCTTCTTGTTGCCATGCGGCGTCGTTATAGCGTTTGAGGCGTGAGAGAATGTGGCCGGGCATATGCCACATATGGGCGATGCCAGGCGCGGCTTGGCCGCATTGGCCGATGGAGGGCACGGCGCGTTTGGGGTCTTTGTAGTCCCAAAGATGAATTCGATAATGATGGCAAGGGTGTTTGGGGTTTTTGGCGAGAACTTTTGCGATTTGTTTTTCCACCACCTCGGTGTTCTTTTTGGAACGCGAATCATTGTACATTCGCAATGCGAGAAATGCCTGAGCTTCAAGGTCGTCGGGGTATTTGGCGGCGAGTTCCTGGGCAGATTTCAGAATGCCGGCCTTGCGTTTTTTGGAATCGGATTCGTTTTGATATGCGGCCATTGCGTCAATCCACATCCGCTCGCGTTCGCTCACGCGGCTTTTGCCGGCGACGGCTTTGGCGATGAGCGGTTTGGAGCGGCCACGATTGCTCGCGTTGGCCATCGTGATGCCCCAGTAAGCCATCGGATGGCCGGGGTCAAGCTTGAGCACTTGGCGGAAAGAACGTTCAGCTTCGAGATACCAAAAGCCGTGAATCTGCCCCACGCCTTGATTGAAAAAATTCTGTGCCTCGAGTGAATCCGTGGTGATGGGGAAGGACACATTGCTGGTGGTGTCCATCAAATACGCGGCTTGGCGCGGTCCTTTATTTAGCTCCGCGCCGTGGCTGGAATGTCCCGCGGGCGGGCCGGAAGGATCGAATGTATATTCAGCCTGCTTAGCAACCTGAGGCGTGGTTTCCGAGGTCGTGGTGCAACCCACGGTAAGGATCACCCCAAGCTGGAAAATGTATTTTATCTTTTGCATCTTTATCAGGTTAACCCTGAGGTTTCATTGAATTCGCAGAGCAAATTGAGGCTTTGGACGGCTTGGCCGCTGGCGCCCTTCACTAGATTGTCGAGGGCGCTTGTGATAATGAGGCGTCCGGTGCGGCGGTCGAGGCGGAAGGCAAGGTCGAGATAATTGGTGTGTGCGACGTTTTTGGTGTCGGGCAATTGGTCAGGCGGCAGGAGGCGTACGAAGGGTTCATCGCCATAGGCGGTGGCGAGGCAATCGGCGATCTGTTTGGCGAGTGCATTTTCTTCCGCTTCGGTTTCAAATTTTTCCGTGGGCGCAAGGTAAAGGGTGGTGAGGATGCCGCGATTGATGGGGATGAGGTGCGGGGAAAATTGAATGGTGACTTGCGCTTCGGCGGCGAGCGAAAGTTCCTGTTCAATTTCCGAAAGATGCCGGTGTTTGGGAATGCCGTAGGGCCGCGCGCTTTCGTTGCATTCGGTGTACATGAAATCCGCGCTCAGGTTTCGGCCCGCGCCGCTGACGCCGCTGAGGCTGTCGGCGATGATGCCGGTGGATTTAATGAGGCCCGCCCGCAAGAGTGGCACGGTGGGTAGCAAAATGCTGGTGGGATAACAGCCGGGCGAGGCGATGAGTTTGGCGTTGCGGATGGCATCGCGATATAGCTCGGGCATTCCGTAAACCGATTGCTCCAAAAGCGCGGGCGCGGGATGGGTGTTGCCGTAAAATTCCTCGTACACGCTGGCGTCGTTGAGGCGGAAATCGGCAGAGAGATCGATGACCTTCGCGCCCGCCGCGAGCAACGGCTCGGCAAACTCAGCCGCCACGCCGTGGGGCAGGGCGAGGAACACCACATCGGCAGCCTCCGCCAGCGCTTCCACATTTGGCTCGGTGAATTGCAGCGAGTCGGCTACGGCATTGCCGGCGAAGCGTGGAAATATTGCGGCCAATGTTTGCCCCGCGTATTGGCGCGAGGTGACGGCGGTGAGTTCCGCGTGCGGATGCCCGATGAGCAACCGCACGAGTTCTTCGCCTGAATAGCCGGAGGCGCCCACGATGGCGGTTTTCACTTTTTGAGCTACGCTCATATCGATTGTGTTGTGCGTTGTTTTGGTTACAATTGAAATCAAAAATTGAAAACAAAAAACCCCGCCGGCGAACCAGCGGGGTTTGCGAAAGCGTTTTTGAGGTTAGCGTTTGCTGAACTGGAAGTGCTTGCGAGCACCGGGCTGGCCGGGCTTTTTGCGCTCGCGCACGCGGGCGTCACGATGCAGCAAGCCCTCGGCTTTGAGGGTTGGGCGCAGCTCGGCGTCGTATTCCAGCAGCGCGCGGGAGATGCCCAGGCGCACGGCATCGGCTTGGCCGGCTTGGCCGCCGCCTTGGACGTTTACGCGCACGTCAAATTTTTCAACATTCTCCGTGGCAATGAAAGGCTCGCCCACGATGAGGCGGTGCGATTCGACGGGGAAATAATTTTCAAACGTGCGGCGGTTGACGGTAATTTTTCCGTTGCCGGGTTTGATTCGCACGCGGGCGGTCGCTGCTTTGCGACGGCCGGTGCCGAGGAATTCTCCAGTGATAGCGTCAGGCATCTTATTTCAAAGTCATCGGTTCAGGGTTTTGCGCGCCGTGCGGATGCTCGGTGCCCTTGAACACTTTCAATTTGGTGAGCAGTCTGGAGCCGAGGCGATTGCGGGGCAACATCCCTTTCACGGCGGCCATAATAATGCGCTCGGGATGTTTCTCGCGCATATCGGCAAAGGGGATGCGCTTGAGTCCACCGCGCCAGCCGCTGTAGCGCTGGTATTCCTTGGCGTCCTCTTTGTTGCCGGTCACCTTAATTTTCTCGGCATTGATGACGACCACAAAATCGCCGCCATCAAGGTGCGGCGTGTAAGTGGGTTTATCGCGGCCGCGCAGGACATTGGCGATCCTTTCGGCGAGGCGCCCAAGCACCAGCCCATCGGCATCCACCACGTGCCACGCGCGCGTTTGCAT
Organism: Verrucomicrobiota bacterium; assembly: GCA_028872645.1. Taxonomy (GTDB): domain Bacteria; phylum Verrucomicrobiota; class Verrucomicrobiia; order Limisphaerales; family UBA1100; genus JACNJL01. Next base: position 2,129 of record JAPKDK010000102.1, on the reverse strand, counting down.
ATCTATTTTTGGCAAAAAAGTTTTCATTCCTGTGTTCGAAGGGGCGAAGAAAATACCAGAAAACACCGATGGGTCAATAGGTTTCTGGCACTTTAAGCGTTTTTTTCTGCGGCCAACTCAGCTGCTTTGGCTGTTTTGGCCGCTTTTGCGGCCTCTGCTTTGGCTTTGGATTCGGCTAATTCCTCGGGTGTCATGATGCGTGGCTTGGTAAATTTCTCGAAACGATTATAGCGGCGCAGCAGATCCGGCAGTTTTTGCAGGGCCAATAGCTGGCGTTTCATCTGCTTGTCCGGCTGGGCGGGTATGCCCCACCATTTGCCGCCGTCATTGATATCACGCATCACGCCGCTCTGTGCAGCAATCGTCACGTGATTGCCAATCCGCAAATGCCCAGCGATTCCCACTTGCCCCGCGATCGTACAATAATTGCCCAGCTTGGTGCTGCCCGCGATGCCGGCTTGGGCGACCACGAGGCAGTTTTCGCCGGTGGAAACGTTGTGGGCGATTTGCACGAGGTTATCAATCTTGGTGCCTTTGCCGATATGAGTGGGGCCGAGCGCACCACGGTCGATGGTGACATTCGCGCCAATCTCCACATCGTCGTCAATCACCACGTTGCCGATTTGCGGCACCTTCAAATGCTTGCCGCCTTCCTGCACGTAGCCAAAGCCGTCGCTGCCCACGATGGTGCCCGCGTGAATCCGCACGCGATCGCCCAGCTCCGTGCGCGGGTACAGCGAGACGTTATGAAAAATCGCGCAGTCCTCGCCGATCACGCAGTTTTCATCCACATAATTGTTGCCGTGCAAAATCGTGCGCGCGCCGATCTTCGCGCCGTCGCCAATGATGACGTGCGCGCCCACGCAGGCCTCGGGGTGGACCTCTGCTTTTTCCGAGATGATGGCGGAAGGATGGATGCCCGTGGGCGGGCCGGGCTCGGGATAAAAGAGCGGCACCACTTTGGCAAACGCAATGCGCGCGCTGGGCACTTGGATGAGCACCTTGCGCTCGGAGGTAAAAGTTTTGTCGATGATGATCGCACTGGCGGCACTTTGCTCGGCGCGTTCAAAGAAGGTGCGGTTCTCGGCGAAGGTGAGGTCGCCGGCGCGTGCGCGGTCGGCGGCTTGAAATCCGGTGAGTGGCATCGTGTGGTCGCCCAGCACTTTGCCGCCCAGTTTTACAGCGATATCTCCCGCTGTGAAGAGCATGGCGAAAGCCTTTCTTTTGGTTAATGTTGTGGCGCTAAAACGCCTAACGGGTGGTGATGATACCGTTATTTTTGCCAAGTACAATCACATTCGGTTTCCAGTCCGCCGCTTCGGCATCGTCCACCGTGGCAAAGGTCATGATCGTGATGCGATCGCCGACTTTGCCAAGATGCGCCGTTGCACCGTTGAGAATGATCGCGCCGTTGCCCGCCTCGCCCGCGATGGCGTAAGTCTCGAAGCGTTCGCCATTGGCGAGGTTGCCGCATAGCACGCGCTCGTAGGGCCGCAGCGCTACTCGGTCCATCAACTCGCGGTCGATGGTGATGCTGCCCTCGTAGTTCACGTTGGCATCGGTCACCGCCGCGCGGTGGATTTTTGATTTGAGCAGTTGGATTTGCATCGTCTCCCAAGGTCAAACGCCGTTGACTTGGCGAAGGGCGGTCAATATAAAGGCCGCGCAACCGGTTTCAATCACTTTTAGTGTAATCACACAAAAAATTATGAGCAGAAAAATTCGTTACGGAATGGTCGGCGGCGGTCGCGGCGCGTTTATTGGCGCAGTGCACCGCATTGCCGCGAATATGGATGGCCAAATCGAACTCGTCTGCGGCGCGTTTTCCAGCAGTCCGCGCAAATCCAAAGCCAGCGGCCGCGACCTCTTCCTGCCCGCCAAGCGCTGTTACGGCACCTTTGAGGAGATGATCGCTAAGGAAGCCGCGTTGCCCCCTGATGAGCGGATGGATTTCGTGTCCATTGTCACGCCCAATCACATGCACTTCCCGCCCGCGAAAATAGCGCTGGAAAATGGCTTCCACGTGCTGAGCGACAAACCCGCCACCTTCAACCTAAAGGAAGCCCAGGCGCTCGAGAAGCTCATTAAAAAATCCAAATGCCTCTACGGGCTCACGCATAATTACACCG
>JAPKDK010000101.1 GCA_028872645.1 Verrucomicrobiota bacterium | reverse complement strand
GGCCTAGCACTTTGGGCTACGAAGAACGGCACGCGGCGATGAAAGGCTTTTGCGAGAAACTCGCCGAAGCGTGGGCGTGCTTTGACGTGAGCGGGCACTCGATGGAAGTCGGTCAGGATTTTATTGATGACGTTTTGCCGGGGCTGCTCGAGCTGCACAACAAAGGGGCAGCCGAACCAATGCCGTGGCTGGCGGCGTTGGTGTGCAATTCACTTTTTGATATTGCGCTGCATGATGCGTTTGGAAATTTGCACGAGCGGGATGTTTACGAGACGTACAACGGCGAATGGATGAACCGGTCGTTGGAAGATTTTCTGGAACCGGCGTCGGCGGGAGTTTCCTTTGCGGGAAAATATCCGGAAGATTTTTTTGTTGCCGAGCCGCCAGCACAAATGCCCGCGTGGCATCTCGTCGGCGGAGTAGATCCGCTAGATGAAAGCGAGCTGACCGGCAGCGAGCCGGAGGATGAGCATCCGGTGCTGCTCGCCGATTGGATAAAGACCGATGGCCTCAAGTGCTTGAAAATAAAACTGCGTGGCACAGACGCGGCGTGGGATTACGCGCGCCTCGTGAAAGTGGGAGGCATCGCGGTAGCTGGCGGCGTGGAATGGTTGACGGCTGATTTCAACTGCACCGTCACCGAGGCGGATTATGTGAACACCATTTTGGATGACCTGCGCGATGAGCATCCGAATTTTTTCGAGATGCTCTTGTATGTGGAGCAGCCCTTTCCGTATGACCTCAAACAGCACGCCATCGACACGCACAGTTGCAGCGAGCGCAAGCCGCTGTTTCTCGACGAGAGCGCGCACGATTGGCAGCACGTGCGGCTCGGGCGCGAGCTGGGCTGGACGGGCGTGGCGCTCAAAACCTGCAAAACCCAAACCGGCGCGCTGCTCAGCGCCTGTTGGGCCAAAGCGCACGGAATGGGACTGATGGTGCAGGATTTGACGAACCCAATGCTCGCACAAATTCCGCATGTGCGTTTGGCGGCACACGTGGGTACGATTATGGGCGTGGAAACCAACGCGATGCAATTCTACCCAGCGGCCTCCGCAGCCGAGGCGGGCGTGCATCCGGGGCTGTATCAACGGCGTGGGGGCGAGGTGGACTTGGCCACGCTGGGCGGAAGCGGGTTTGGCTATGGCGCGGCGGCGAAGGTTCGTGAATTGCCAGCGCCCGCCGCCGAACATTCTGGGGTGTGAATAACCTTTCAACATTTTTCCGGTGCGTTCCGGGCAGGAAACCGGTTTGATGCGGCGTCTCCCGTGGATTCTGCTAAATGGGATTGAGGGGATTCAACGTCCGCAGCGTCGAACTTTCCGTCTAATCCGCATTAGTATGCACACGCGGGAACGAAAACTTTTAACAAAAAACGGTTGCCGAAAAAACAAATTGGAACGACATTATATCATGCAGACCTTTGCTGCCGCCCGAAGCGCATTTTGCGGGTTGCGTTGGATCGCGTTCACGTTGCTTATCATAGCTTCGCCCAGTTTTGTTTTCGCGCAAAATGCGGGCGATCCGAATCTGAAAATTTATCGGGAGGCCAACACCTTTTATGATCGGGGGAATTTTCCTCTGGCGGTGCGGGAATATAAAAAATTCCTTCGCGTTGCGCCCCGGCATCCCCGTGTTCCCGAAGCGAAATGGGGCTTGGGTCGCGCCTTTGTTCAGCTAAAAAATTGGGCGGAAGCGGAGGCAGTGATGCGCGGTTTGTCAGCTCACGACAACGCGCCGGATCGTGCCGGTGCGTTTTTATATTTGGGCCACAGTTTGTTGATGCTGAAAAAGCCCGCCAATGCGGAGGCGGCATTTTTGGCGGGGCTGAAGTTGAATGCCGTTGAACGGCAGGCGGGGTTCCGGTCGGGCTTGATGGAAGCGCATTTTCAACAAAAGAAATGGAAGGCAGTGCGCGAATTGGTGGTCGCCTTGCAAGCCAAGCAGCAGGTGGATGACCGAGTGTTGTTCCAGAGCGGTTATGCGAGTTACATGCTGCGTGATTTCAAGTCGGCCGCGAAGGAATTAGGTGCGCTCAAGCTGCGGGTTGGGGCTGCGCCTTTTGCGCAGCAGACCCGTTTCTTTCTCGCTGAATCGCTGCGGGAGTTGGGCCATTCAAAGGTGGCGATCCTGGAATATGCGGCGGCACGTAAATTGCCGGGCGAGTACGCTGGCGATGCGCTTTATCGTGAGGGTTTTTTGAATTTTCAAATCAAAAATTACAAAGAAGCCGCAGTGTTATTCGGTCAATTTCGCAACTTGTACAAACAGCACCGGCTTTGGGGAACCTCCGGCTTGAGCCTTGGCCAGGCGTACTTGGAAGATCGCCAATTCAAAGAGGCTGACATTGTTTTCACCGCCTTGGCGAAGGAACGCGGCGCTAATGCCGGGGTTGTCCTTTGGCACAGTCGCGTGTTCAACCGGCAAAAAAAATATGCTGCGGCCGCGGCTATTTTGGTGTCGGCCGTGAAACGATTTCGGGACGACGCCATGATAGACAAGTTGCTTTTTGATTTGGCCGAAAACTTGTTTGGTGACCAACAGTATGCTGAATCCGCCACGGTGTTTAAGCGATTATTGAAAGAACACCCGAAGCACGGCCAACGGGAATTGATTCTGCGGCGCAGTGTCCAAGCTCGGTTACATACCGGACGCTATGCCGTCGGGCTTGCGCTGTGCGCGGATTATCTTGAGGAATTCCGAGAGCATCCCGAAGCGTCCTCAGTGGTTTTTCTGCAGGGGGAGAGCCAACTTTTCCTTGAGAAATATGACGATGCCGTGAGCACCTTTAAACAGTTCCTTAAGGTGTACCCCGATGATCCCCAGGCGCGCGCGGCACAAATGCACGTTGGCGAATGCCATTTCTTTGGCAAACAATGGAAAGACGCGCTTGTCGCATTTGAAAATTTGGCCGGCGAAAAACTCAAAGGCCGTGTGTTTCAACAATATGATTTCATAGTCGGCAGTTGCCATTATAAACTGAAGGATTGGGAACAGGCCGTGGTTTCATATCAACTTTTCACAGCGCGTTTCCCCAAGGCCCAAAACGCGGCCACGGCGCTGATGAACACGGGCCTCGCACTCGAAGAACAAAAGCAAACCGACAATGCGCTGGCCGTTTACGAACAGATTGCGGAGAACTTCCCTAAAAGTATCTATCATTCCCAAGCCGCGTTGAAGGCCGGTAAGATTCAATTCGAGGCCAAGCAATACGCCAAGGCGCGCGCCGTGCTGATGCCGGCGGCGCAGAAGAAGGGCGACCCCAATCAGCCGCTTGCCATTTATTATTTGGGCTTTACCGAGGCGGAGGCAGGGAAAACGGATGAGGCGATCGTTTGGTTGGAGCAACTCGCCAACGAATTCCCCAAGGATCCAAATGCTTCCGAGGCCCGCATGAAAGCGGGCGAATTGCAAATCAGCGCGAAGAATTTTGATGCCGCACAAAAAACGTACGAGAAATTTCTCAGCGAATTTCCAAAACATAAACGGGCTGATGACGCGCATTATTATCTTGGAGGAGCGCAGTCCTGGCTGGAACAATGGGATGCGGCTATCAAGAGTTTCCAATCCGTGGGAAAGAGTTCCGAGTGGAGAACCGAAGCCCTGTACCAATCCGCCTGGTGCGAACGCAAAGCCGGTCGTGCCGCGGATGCCCGGAAACAATATGAGGCGTTGATTTCTGATCATCCCGAAAGCGCCGAAGCGCCCGACGCCAAGCTGGAATTGGCCGAGCTGGAATATGAAACCGAGAAGTATAGAGAGGCCCTCGTTCGATTGGAAAAAATAATTGAGGTGGACACCGACCGCCGGCGGTTGGCGCTGGCTCAATTTCGCCTCGGCCATTGTCACAGTCGGCTGAAGGATTGGGGAAAAGCTGGCGAAGCCTTTCAAGCGTTCCTCGCCAAAAATCCGCGGCATGAATTGACCCGAAAAGTCCGGTTGGGTTTGGGGCGGGTGCAGATTGAGCAGGGCGAAGACGACGACGCGCTTCGGTCGTTATCGCGCGCGGTGCGCGGCAGTGACGGCGATGAGGTGGGCGCGGAGGCGCAGTTTTTGCAGGGTGAGATTTATCGTGCCCAGACGAAATTCGACGAAGCCATTGCCGAGTACGCAAAGGTGGAAGCCTTCAAACTCCACGAGCCTTGGCGGGCGGATGCACTTTTGGGACAGGCGTTGGCGCTCGAAGGCAAAGGCGATGCGGCAGAGTCCACGGATAAATTAAAAGAACTGCTCACCCAATTTCCAAACTCCGCCGCCGCCGCAAAGGCGAAGGAAAAATTGAACCCCTAAAAATTAAATCGGAATGAAAACTCCCTCAACGAAATCACACGCAACGCTTCACTTGGTCAGTGGGATGTTTCTGGCACTAATGGTGCTTTTGCCTTCATCAATCTTCGCCGCCCAAAACAAGGCAGCCGAGGCCGCTTATGAAGGCGCGGCGGGACTGGTGCAATTGCAGCTTTGGGATAAAGCGGCCAAGGGATATCTCGAATATTTTGAGAAGTTTCCCAAGCACGAGATGGCGGGCCACGCGCATCACGGGCTGGGGCTTTGCCATTTTAATCTGAAAGACTACACGGCGGCCGCGCGGGAATTAAAAGCGGCGGCCAAGAGTCGCGGGCCAAGTCTGCCAAACCCGGTGGAGGTCAATTTATTGTTGGGACAGGCACTGATGAAGAAAGAGCCCGCCGATTTTGAAGATGCGGAGGAGGCCTTTGGAACCAGCCTAAAATCGCTGGGATTCTCCAAGTCCGGAATCTTTAGCCAGTCTTGGGATGAAAAAAATGTGAAGGAGTGGCTGGGAAAAACCAAGGATGCGGCGCGGAAACGAGTTGCTGCGGATGTGTTCCTGGGCCTTTTGGAGGCGACATATTTCCAGGGCGACTGGAAATCGGTTCTCAAAAAAGCGGCCGCATTTGAGGCGTTGATTCAAAAAACCAGCGCGGAACAACGCGTGCGGGTGTTCACGGGCGAGGCGTTCGAGAAGACGGGAAATTTCAAGGCCGCTGCTGAAGCCTACGCATTCGGCGCGAAGCTGGAAGGCAACGATGCTTCGAGTGCCTTGTTTAGTCTGGGCATGGTTCGTCTGAATCGACTCAGGGATTATATGGGCGCGGCCAAGGATTTTCATTCCTTCACGGTCAAATACAGAAACAATGAAAAACAGCCGGACGCCGCTTTCAATGAGGCGCTCTGTTATTTTCAAAGTTATTTTACGGGAAAAGACGATCACTTGATTGAGGCGGTCGACCGCTTCAATGCATTTGCCAAGGCCAACCCGAGAAACAGGCTGGCCGATACGGCGCGGTTCTACGCGGGCAAGCTGCAGCATTCGCAGAAGCAATGGAAAGCCGCGTTGGCCTCCTTGGAGCCGATCCTCAGCAACCCGGAACCGGCGCTGAGTCAGTTGGTTTTTCTGGTGGCCGACTGCCATCATCGCCTCGAGCATTGGGACAAGGCGGCGAAATTTTATATGCAATTTGCCAAGGGAAACGAAACGGCATTAAACGCCGATGTGGCGCTGCACAACGCTGGGATGGCGTTCACGATTCTCGACCGGCCGGATTTAGATAAAGCGATCGCGGCGTATGAATTGCTGGAACGGAAATGCCCTAGAAGCCCGACGCTGCCCAGTGCGCGGCTGAAAATGGGCATCATTCATTATACCGCCGGGCGGTTTGAAAAAGCACAGGGACCACTCAATAAAATTCCCGTGGGCCATTCGCTGCGTGCCGATGCGGATTATTTTTTGGCGTGGACGGATTTGGACAACCAGAACCCGGCCGGTGCCGCCAAGCGATTTGGTCAGTTGAGTGCGCGTTTGGAAAAATCAGCGCCGGGGCACCGGTTCATTCCGCTTGCCAAATTATATCAGGGCATTGCCGAATTTGAGCGGGGCCATTTTGGCGATGCGGAGAAAACCCTTACCGGATTCGTCGCTAATTTTTCAGAGCATAAAATGTTGTACGAGGCCGCCTTCAATCTTGGGCAGGCACAAATGGAACTGCGAAAATGGGGCGATGCTATTAGGAGTTTTAACAAGGTGGCGAATGAATCACCTTTGCATCATCGGGCATTATATCAATCCGGACGAAGCAAACGCTTTGGCGACAAGGACGCCGAGGCAATTCCGTTCTACAAAGAATTTTTGAAGCATTATTCGAACAACCCAATGGCGAATGATGTGGCCTTTGAACTGGCGGAATTGGAATTCGAGAAGGGCGGCCAGAACGGCGGGGCCGATTCGGTGAAACGGCTCACGGCATTATTGGACAAAAAACCCAACGCGGTGTTGCGCCAGAAGACTCTGTTTAAGTTGGGCATCGTTCAGTTTTCTGAGAAAAATCACGAAGCTTCCGCTATGGCATTCGAGGAAATGCTAAAGGGCCCGCCGGTGGGCTTGGCCATCGACGCCGCCTGGCAGGCGGGCGAAGCGCGTCGGCTGGTGGCGATTTCGCAAAAGGGAGATGTCAGAGACAAAGAGAGCCGTGCCGCGCTCAAGAATTATAATTTGGCGTTGACTGCCAAAGTGCCGGCGAAGGCCAATCCGGCGCGATTGCAGGATCTGGCGCGATTCCAGCAACAGGCGCTGCTTCGGATTGGGGAAACCGAGGCCAGGCTTGAGCAATGGCAGGCGTCCCAAAAAGCGTACGAGCAATTCATCAAGGTGAACCCGAAACACGTTTTGATTCGCACGGCTTTTCAGGGGCTGGGTTGGGCGATGCAGAATCAGGAGGAATATCCGGCGGCAATCGAATCTTTGGAAAAAGCCGTGGCTGACGGTACTCGGGATGACGTGGCCGCACGCGCGCAGTTCCTGCTCGGCGAATGTTATCTCGAGCTGGAGAATTACGACAAAGCGATCATTGAGTTTTCAAAGGTGGAAAGGCTCTACCTGTTTCCTGCCTGGCAATCCAAGGCGGCTTACGAACTGGCGCAGTCCCTTTTGCGGCAGGGTGACCGGGATGGTGCGCGCCGGCAATTTCAGCGCTTAGTGAAGGTCTACCCCGACACCCCGGCCGCCACGGCGGCAACATCCGCGCTGAAGCGCCTCAATTAGTTTTGCAAATGATTCCAATGGAAACTTTTAAATCGTCCTTACTCATCGGCGCGTGCGCCGCGGCCTTGTTGTTCGTGCTGCCCGGACTTTCGGCCCAACCAAGCAACAACCCGGCAGGCGCGGGCGGGAAAACGATCAACAGCACGATCGTTGAGAATCAGCCGGAGCAGGTGTCGATGGAAAAGAAAACTCTGTGGGAGTTGATCAAAAACGGCGGACTGATGATGTGGCCGCTGGCGATTCTGGCCCTCTACGGATTCTTCAAGGCGGGGGTGCAGGTGTACGTCATTATTTTATCGAATAACCAAAAGCGGGATGAAGCGCTGCTGGGGCACTTGAATCCGCACGCGATGCCTTTCGATGATTTAAAAAGCGAGGTGGTTTCCGACATCAGCCAGCGCGCCCAGTCGGCATTTCCAAAAATGTGCGAGGCGGCCTTGGCGCGACTTTATGAAGGTAAAGAAGCGATGGAAGACGCCTTGTCGCGCGAAGGCGCGATGCAGCTGGGCCGGCTCAAGCGCGGGCTTAAACCCCTGCAAAGCGTGGTGACCGTGGCGCCATTGTTAGGCTTGATGGGCACGGTGTACGGGATGATCGCCTCCTTCCAGAGTCTGGGCGCGACGGGCGACAAAGTAGAGATTTTGTCTAAGGGCATTTACGAGGCGCTCGTCACCACCGCCGCCGGGCTGACGATTGCCATTCCGTTCCTGTTTATTTACCAGTGGCTCAACCATCGGGTGGACGAAATTGGCGAAAATTTGAATCGACAAGCGGAGGCTTTCTTGGAAAAATTCCATCCCTCTGGGGGAGGAGTTATTGAACCGGAACATGACGCCCAAGCGGGCCCGCAAGCGGACTCTGGTCTCGATGATGCAACTACGGAAACGGAGCCCTTGGTGACGTAAAAGTGAAATGAAATTAATCGCGCCACAGGAAGAATCAGAATCGCGGATTGATGTCGCTCCGTTGATCGACATTCTGTTCACGCTGATTATTTTCTTTTTGGTCACCTCTACTTTTGAGAAAGAAGAGAAGGAAGAAAAAGTCCAACTGCCGCGCCACGGGGGATTGTCATTGGCGAGCAAAGAGCGCCCCTACTACATCAACGTCCTCCAAGACGGCACCTATCGCGTGCAGGGAGAGACAGTGGATTTGGATCACCTTCGGGTGAAGCTGATGGATCGGTTTAAAGAAAAGCCCGAGCAGCGGGTTGTGATTCGCGGCGACGCTAAAGCCTTTCACGGGCAAACCACTGCCGCCCTTGCCGCCGCCAGTCAGGCGGGGTTCCCTTCCGCGAACATCGCCTGGGATACCAGCTCCATTGAGTAACAGAAACGCACCGACCCAACATCGCCATGAAAATTCGATTCAAAGGAATTTTGGAACTCATCGAGTGGGGTTTTGAATCCTTGGCCGACCGGCTCGGCATCCGGCGTCGGCACATTTTGTTCGGGCTGCTCGTTCTGCTCATCTCCGTGCTGTTTACCGGCTGGTACATTTACGAAAAAAACTGGTTCATCGAAGGCAAACGCAAAGCCGGTCGCAGCGAACAGCAGTTGACCATTTCGCTTAATGGCGAAGATTCCGCCGTGCAGGAAATGAGCGAGGAAATCCGCGACTCCATTCTCGATACGCCGATGGCCGCCGCATCCGCCTCGCAAGCCGCCGCCCAATCCGCCTCCAATAAGAGTGCCGCGCGGAGTAATCCCAATAGTGCGGCATCGCAATCTGGCTCTGCCAGCGGGGCTCAATCGTCCGCCGCGGCCGCTAGCGCGGCCGGTTCGGGCAGTTCCTTTTCGCCTTCCGTTACCACGCCCAATTCCTCGGTGAAGAGCGGCCAAGCCCGCGCGGAAAACAGTCAAACGATGACCCAAGCTTCCGCGGAATCTTCGGCCCCGTCTGCTTCCGAGATGAGCGCCGCCCGGAGCAACCCGAAAAGTTCCGCCGCGCAATCCGCCGCTGCCCAAAGCGCGGCATCGCCCAATTCACCCACCGCCTCCGGCGCGAGCAGCGCGTTGGCGCCGTCCGCTTCACAGGCCACCGTCACGGTGCAGTCCGGCCAGCCAAGGGCTGAGTCCAGCCAAACGATGAGCGCGGCATCCGCGCAATCGATGGCGCAATCCGCTTCCCCAATGAGCGCCGCCCGCAGCGCTCCTTCGTCCGCATCGGCATCCGCGCAATCTGCTTCCGCGAATAGCGCGGCTTCGCCGACGACTGTGAGTGCTTCGGGCGCGAGTAGCGCTTTGTCGCCCTCCAGCCCGCGCGCGGCCACTTCCACGGTGATGACCCAAAGAAGCGCCCAAGC
>JAPKDK010000100.1 GCA_028872645.1 Verrucomicrobiota bacterium | reverse complement strand
AAAATCCCCAAGCCCACCAAGCCAGATTGCACGCCCACCATCAGATATTCGTTGTGGGGATTGCTGGTAACTACCTGTTTCGTGCCCGCCACGTGCTCGGCATATTTTTCATGGAATCGCCCCGTGCCGTAGCCCAGCACTGGTGCTTGGCTGAAGAGTGTGAGGCTGTTGCGATAGAATTGCAAACGTTCGCCGGTGGGCGTGAAGGTGGTTTTCCCGTTCAACATTTCTTGTACGGCTTTCACATCCTCTTGGGTGGCGGTGCGAAACATCGGCGAAACCGCAAACGCAAATGCCACGACGACAATGAGACCGCCAACCATCACCGCGAGCTTGGCGCGACGCATCGTTTGTAAACCGAAGAGCAAGCCCAACGACAGCACGAGCACTACGCCGGTGGAGGAATCTACAAGAAAAAATAAATTCGCCAGCACTAACGCCAACAGCGCGAGGATGCCGTCCATCCCGGTTTTGCGATGGTAGTGCAGCAGCCAAAACGCCAACCACGCCATCAACGCTCCTTGGGTGAGACTGCTGGAAAGGACGGGGATACCGTGTTTCATCGGCAACATTCCTGCCGCCTGCATAAAGCTGATTTGCATTGCGAGGAGCAACCCGATGGTCAGGGCCGTCACAACGCGTTGGCGATTAGGGAGGGTGGCGGCGAGGCCCATATAAATAACGATCAACGCCAGCTCACGATATTTTTTCCAGATGCCGAAGGCTTCGCTGCCGCCGCCGTAGATGGCCGCCACGCCGAGCCACGCGAACAGCACCACGCACAACAGCGCCACGCGGTTTTCGCGCAGCAATTTTGGCACATCCCGCCAGCCACGCAGCATCAGCCACGACACCACTGCCAGTGCCGGAAATACGCCAGTGCACAGTGCGTTGGAAAGCGGGATGGTGAAGCCAATCAGGACGAGGCTGATTTCGCCAAGGCGTTCGCCGCGGGTTTGCCACGGGTGGGCTGGGGGTTGGGTCGTCACTCCTTGGCGAATTGGTGGAGGTTTTGCACCGATTTTTCAAGTCAAATCCCGTGCGAGGTTGCTTTTCGCGCGCGGCGAACTACGCTCTATGGATGAGCGTTTTACTTGTTTTTCTCACCACAGCCTTGGCAGCACACGCGGCGGTGCGACAGCATTTCGGGCTGCGTCACGTCAATCAATTCACCGTCACTTCAAGCGGTAAAACGGTGGCGATCTATGGCGCGGTGAAGGGGGCGGACACGGTTTTGCTCACGCATCATCGGCGGGATGCGCACGGAAAGTTGGCGGGCGCAATCGTTGCGCCGGAGGCGGAGCGCGTGCACTTTGAAAAGGCGCGCGAGTTTTGGACGGGGTTTGCGAAGAAGCGGTTTCATTATTACGCGCAGCAATCCACAAAGGTGCCTGTGGAGCCGGTGACGGTGCGGCGATGGGTGAAGGAGGGCGAGGTGGTGACGGTGGGCGCGGTGCGACTGAAGGTGCTGGGCACGCCGGGGTTCACACGCGGGGCGGTGTCGTACGTGGGCACGGTGGAGGGCCGGCGCGTGGGGTTCACGGGCGACTTGATTATGGGCGATGGAAAAATTTTTGATTTGTATAGTTTTCAGGATGCCATCCCGGCGGCGAAGGTGGGCGGCTATCACGGCTACGGAGGACGGTTGGCGGACTTGATTTCCAGCCTTCAAAAATTGCGCGCGGCCAAGTTGGATGTGATTTATCCCGCGCGCGGGCCGGTCATTCGCAACCCCGCCGCGGCCATCGATCTGCTCATCGCGCGGGTGCGCGCGCTGTATCGCAACTATCTTTCCACCAACGCGTTGCACTGGTATTTCAAGGAGGAGCGGATGCGCATTTGCGGCGAGCGCGTGTTGGGCAAGGGCGCGAAGATCGAGCTGATGCCTTATTGTCTGCACGTGAAAACGCCGGAGTGGATTATCGAATTTTCCACCAGCCGCATCATTGTGGCGGATAACGGCCACGGGTTTCTGCTGGATTGCGGTGGGCAACGGCAGTTGGATTTCGTGAAAGATGTGGTGGCCCGGGGCGTGGTGAAAAAAATTGACGGTATTTTTCTCACGCACACGCACGATGACCACTCGCAAATGGTGAAGGCGGCGGCCGCGTTTTTCAAATGCCCCGTGTACACCACCACCGAGTACGCCGACGTGGTGGAAAACCCCGGCCGTTATCTGATGCCCGGCCTCACCGAACACGCGGTGCCTCGCGTGATGGCGATGAAGGATGGCGCGAAACTGAAATGGAACGAATACGAGCTGACGTTTCGTTTTTTCCCGGGCCAAATGTTTTACCACGGCGCGTTGTTGGTGCAGCGGCCCAAATCGAAGCCGGTGTTTTTTATAGGCGACTCGTTTGCGCCCTCGGGCATTGACGACTATTGCCTGCTCAATCGCAATCTTGTGCATCCGGATGCCGGCTACGGGCGGTGTTTCAAAATCATCCGCCAACTGCCCAAGGACACTTGGCTCATCAACCAACACGTGCCGCACGTGTTTCGGTTTTCTGAAAAGGAACTGACCTTTCTCGAAACGCGCTACGCTGAGCGCACGCGGATTTTGCGCGAGCTGCTCCCGTGGGATGATCCGAACTACGGCATCGATGAACGATGGGCCACGTTTTATCCGTACGGCACCACGCTGCGCCCCGGCGAAACGCGCGAGGTGGAGGTGCGGATCATCAACCATTCGCCGGTGAAACGGAAGTTCACGGTCACCCCGCGCGCCCGTCGTGGCGTGCTGATTTTAAACGAGGCAAAATCCATCACGCTCGCCACGCGCGGCGAAGGCGCGGTGAAGGTGAAAATCCGCGTGCCAAAAAAGCCCGGCGTGTATGTTATCACCGCCGATGTGGATTCCAAAGGCATGCACTTCCGCGATTGGGTGGAGACGGTGATTGAGGTGAAGTGATTTGTGCTGCCAGCAGCACGTTGAGGCTTCTGAAATCCGTCTGTTTCCGCTATAAACCGCGCCAGTGAATCCCCTTCGAGTCATTGCTTTGGCGTGGTTTTGCGCGGCGACTTCCGTCGTGGCGCATCCCATTTCGATGAGCAATACCCTCGCCGATTGCCGCGAGGACGCCGTGCTGGTGACGCTTCGCGTGATGCTTGAGGACCTCGTGCTTTTCCACGGGCTCAAGGCGAATAGCGACACAATCTTCAACGCCGACGACCTGCGCGCAGCCGCCAAAAAGCACGAAGCATTTTTGCTAAAACATTTCTCCGTGCGTGATGGAGAAGGGCAATCGCTCGAGGGCGCGATGGTTAGCCGCGATGATTCCGCCATCCTGGATGAAGGCGTGCGGCTGGAGGATTTGATGAAACTCATCGCCGTGTACGAACTCAAGCTCACCCCCGCAAAACCCAAACCGGCTTTCCTCACCTTCACCCAAAACTTTGGCGGCGCGAAATCCGTGGTGCCCTCCATTATGGAATTTATGGCGCTGCAAACCGGCGTGTGGATTGAAAAACCCGTGCAACTCCAGCCCGGCCAGCCGCACACCGTGGCGCTGGACTGGGACAATCCACCCGACCAAGCCCCGCAAAACTGGCGCGAGCTGCGCAAGCAACGCGCCGAAGAATTCCAGAAACGCCTCGGCATCACTAGTTACAGCGGATTGTATTCGTACATTTATTTAACCGACCGCGAAGTGCGCCACGAAATTTTGTTGCCGCTGCTGACCTTCGAAAAATGGTTGCCCCTCGAACGCGCCAATCCGGCATTTCTCGAAGTCGCTGAACAGGAAGCCGCGCGCCAAAAAATTACCGAATGGTTTCGCGACCGCAACCCCGTGGAAATCGATGGCGTGCCCGTGAAGCCCCTTCTGCAGCGACTCCAGTTTTTCGGCCTCGATATCCGCGACTTTGCGCAGAACGCCGAACCCCGCCGCGTGAGCGCCTATCAAGCGCGGCTCGGCATCATTCTTGTTTACCCCGCCAAGGCCCCACCCAATCGCGTGCGTTTGACGTGGGATTCCTTCCACGAATCCGCGCCCTTCCTTCGCTCGGTGGTGTACGACCATGAAAAAGATCCCACCGAGGAATTCTTCGTGCGCGACCAACCGCGCTGGGAATGGACCCGCGAAGGCAACCCTCCGACCGCGCATGATTTCAAATTAACCGCCCTCGTGTTGGCCCCAAAAAAATCATCCATCTATTTCATTGCCGCCCCGCTGCTCGCGCTGGCGGTGTACGTGGGAATGTCGCGCGCCTCGGCCCCGCGCCGGATTGGCAGCGCGCTGGTCGTTGGCGCATGCGTGCTGGCGGTCGTTAGTATTTTAAATGCGCCCACAGCCATACCGACACCCAAAGCCAGATTCGTAACCAAACACGCCGCCACCTTGCTGCAAAATATTTACCGCGCTTTTGACTACAATGAAAAGAGCGACGTGTACGACGCGCTGGCGCACAGCGTGGCGGGCGACCTTTTGGAAGAATTGTTTTTGAAAATCCAATCCGGCCTGCGCATGCAGGAGCAAGGCGGCGCGACGGCGCACGTGAAGCGCGTGCGCATCACCCGCATCGCGCTGGCCTCGCCCGTGACGGGAGCGCGCCTGCCGGTGGACTGCACGTGGCGCGTCATCGGCACAGTAGAACATTGGGGGCACATTCACACGCGCGAGAATGAGTACACCGCGCGCATCCACCTCAGCACCGCGCCGGAAGACCGCGGACGGATTGTGGCGTTTGAGGTGACGGATGAAAAACGCGTGCGCTTCGAAACCGACATCCGACAATTCGAGGATCAATAATGCATTATGCGCGTTGCGATTGAAAATCTTGAATTCGAATACGGCCCGGGGCGCTTCCGGCTGTGCATTCCCGATTTGCAAATCGAGGCCGGCGCGCGCGTGGCCTTCGTGGGGCCGAGTGGCTCGGGCAAAACCACGCTGCTGCGGTTGCTCGCGGGCATCGTCACGCCGCAATCCGGCACGGTGACCGTAGGCGAAGTGCCGGTGAACGAGCTGGCCGATGCCGGACGGCGCGCGTTTCGCATTCGGCACATTGGCTTTGTGTTCCAGGATTTTCGGTTGGTGGAGCACCTCGACGTGCGCGAAAATATTTTGCTGCCCTATCGCCTCAACGATGCGCTGCCGGTTTACGATTCCATCGAGTCGCAGGTGAACCAGCAGGCCGAACGGCTCGGCCTCGCGGACAAGTTGGATTCGCCAGTAGACGAGTTGTCGCAAGGCGAACAACAACGCGTCGCCATTTGCCGTGCGCTGTTGCCGCGCCCCGAGCTGTTGCTGGCCGATGAACCCACCGGCAATCTCGATCCAAAAAATAAGGACCGCATTCTCGACCAACTTTTCCAACAAGCCGAAAGCGCCGAGGCCACGCTGGTGATGGTAACACACGACCACGCGCTGCTGGACCGCTTCGACCGAGTGATTGATTTCACAAAATTTCACAAACCGGAGACCCCTAATGAATAGCCTGTGGCTGGCTTGGCTGTATCTGCGGCGACGGCGCGTGGCGGCTGGCATGATGGTGGCCGGCGTGGCGCTGGCGCTGTACCTCCCACTGGCGGCGCATTGGGCGGCGGATGCGTTCGACGAAGCACTGGGCGCGCGCGCGGCGGCCACGCCAATAATTGTGGGCGCGCGCGGCAGCCGGTTTGATCTTGTGCTGCACGGGCTGTACTTCCGCGCGCGCAGTGAGGGCACCGTGGCGCACGGCGAATTCACCGCGCTGCGCGATGCGGGGTACGGACGCGTAATTCCGCTGCACGTGCAGTTCACCGCGGGCGGGCAGCCGGTGGTCGGAACGTCGCTGGATTATTTTGAGTTCCGAGAATTGCAAATGGCGCGTGGCGAATCGATGGCGCTCTTGGGCGATTGCGTGCTGGGTGCGAATGCTGCGCGTGAGTTGAATCTCAGCCCGGGCGACAAGTTGAAAACCGACCGCAAAAATCTTTTCGATCTCGCGGGCGATTATCCGCTGCAACTTAACGTGACCGGCGTGCTTTCCGCCACGGGCACGGCGGATGATGAGGGGGTGTTTATGGATGTGAAAACGGCGTGGATTATCGCGGGCCATGGCCACGGGCACGATGAAAGTGAATCCAACGCCACGAACTCCCCCAGCGCGAAGCTGGTGAAAACGCATTTGGAAATCACGCCGAAAAATATGGGCACGTTTCATTTCCACGGCGACACCACCGCGCTGCCGCTCACGGCTATTCTCGTGGAACCGATGGACGCCAAGGGAACAGCGATGGTGTTGGGCCGTTATCAACATAGCGGCCAACTGCAGGCACTCAAGCCGCCGGTTGTCGTCGATGAAATGATGGGGATGGTGATGCGGGTGCGGCAGTTTCTCGATGCGAACTACGCGCTGGTGGCGGGCGCGATGGGAATGCTGCTGGCGCTGATTGTCGCGCTGTCGCGCCGGCTCCGCTCGCGGGAAATGGAGACGCTCTTTCTGCTGGGCTGCAGTCGCGGCACGCAGTTTGCTTTGCAGGCGGCGGAGCTGCTAATTATTTTTGCCGCCGCCCTCGCCCTCGCCCTCGCCGCCGCGTGGGCCACGGTGGGGTGGGCGCGGGATTATTTGACCACACTTGCCGGATGAAACAGCTCTTGATCCTTATTTCGATTTTTGTGATTGGCTGCAAGCCGACGGCGGATGCACCCGCACCGCGAGCGGGCAAGCCGCGCGTGGCGGTGGTGAATTATCCGCTGGCGTATTTTGTGGAACGAATTGCGGGCGATTTGGTGGAGGTGCATTTTCCGGCGATGGAGGGGGACCCGGCGTTTTGGAAACCAACGGGTGCGGAGGTTCGGGAATTTCAGTCGGACGATCTGATTCTGCTCAATGGCGCTTCGTACGCGAAATGGCCGGCGTGGTCGTCACTGCCGGATTCGCGGATGGTGAACACCAGCGCGGCGTTTCGCGATGCGTTCATTGCGGTGAAAGCCGATGCGGCGCATCGGCACGGCAAGGGCGGCGAACACAGCCACGCGGGCATGGCGTTCACCACTTGGCTGGATTTCAAACAAGCCCAGCAACAAGCCGCCGCGGTGCATCGTGCGCTGGCCGGTTTATTGCCAACGTACAGCGAAACCCTCGCGAACAATTTTGCCGGGTTGCAGCGTGATTTAGTTTCGCTGGATGCGGATCTGCGAGGCATCGCCGCCGATTTGGGCGACACGCCGCTGCTGGGATCGCATCCTGTTTATCAATACTTGGCACGCGGTTATGGTTTGAAAATTCGCAGCGTGCATTGGGAACCGGATGCAATGCCCGCTGCCGAAGACTGGGCGGAACTGGCGGAACTGCGCAAAACGCATCCGGCAAGAGTGATGCTCTGGGAAGATGCGCCGGACAAATCCATCGTGGCCCAACTCAAGGCACAAGCGGTGCGCAGTGTGGTCTTTGCTCCGTGCGCCAACCGATCCGGAAACGGGACGGATAATTGGTTGAAGGTGATGCGAGCAAATGTAGTGGCATTGCGATCGGCACTTGGCGCGGAGTAGTTTTCTTACTCGCAGGTTGTTCACATTTCGTTCGCGCCGTGTGAGCAATGTAGGGTTGGCCCGAGCCTGTTCAGCCGCATACTCACGGCGAGGAGGAGGAAGGTGTTGGTTTTTTTTCACAAAACCGCACGAGTATTTTTGCCATGCCCATGATAGGGCGTCCAAGACGGGCGAAGGGGCATTCCTTTTCCAATGATCCGAGACTAGTATGAAAAAGCTGGTGTTTGCACTTTGCTGCGTGACGGGGTTACTGGGGACGCCGAGCGCTCGGGCCTTTGTGATGATCGGCCCGATGGACGTTGCCGAAGTATCCAGCGGCGGTATCGACTTCAACTATACGGACGACTTGGGCGGACCGAAAGATCTCAAGACATTTTTCCGGTGGAACACCCCGATGCTAACGTACGCGTTTGATGCGAGCTTCATGCAGTATTTCGGGCTCGAGGGGCGCGAGGCAGTTAAGGAAGCGTTTACGGTTGTAAATGATTTTTTCGAAAATGATGCCTACTCGGGTGTTAGTGCTCTGGATTACACGAAGCACGGGTTTCGCAGTAATTACAATACCACGTGGGAAAACCGCACCGCGAAAGAGGCGGGTATTATCGACCTTAAGAGCCTCGTGCTAGGCATGGTGGTGAATCAACTCGGCTTAGGCAATCCACACCGTTACGCGTTTGGTGCGCGCGCGATCACCACTAACTCCGCGGGCACGCAATTGAATTTCAACGTGCGCCTCCGTAATTTTGATCCCATCACCTTCAAGCCCACGTCGGTAATCAACGGTGTGACTTACAGCTATCGGCTGATCCATGACGCGCCGCCCTCGGCGGGCTTCACCGTGGCACCCACCTTCGCGGACATGGAGGAATTCACCACCGACACCAGCGGCAACGCGTGGACCTCCGTGGCGGGCATCGTGGATGCCTTCTATGGCAACACAGCGATTTACTGGACGGATCAGCCCACGTTGTTTGGGTTCGGCATGTTTTACAGCGGCAAATACGCGATGGGCGGCCAATACAAACCACGCCACGCGCTCACTTATGATGACGCGGGCGGACTGCATTATCTTTATCGAAAGGGCAACATTGTGTATGAAAGCCTCGATCCCAATGTGGCACTAATTATCCCGGCTAATTTCTTGCCAACTTATGCGATCGCCGTGTTCCCCAATGGCAGTCCGCGACAGTATCCGGATCCCTCCGGCATATCGGGTGCATACATCCCCCGCCGCAACTCAGGCATTATTCCCGGACTGCCCATCACCTCCTCCCTGCCCGCACAGGCTCCCCCAGCCTTGGTGGATGTTGCCCTGCGCGGCGGCATCGACAAAATGCAGTTTATCGAGCAGCCGTTTGACTCATTTCTAGGCATTACGTTTACTGCCACCAACCATATTTGGACTGACCGATTCGTGAGCACCAACGGCCAAAATGTGGTAGGCCTAAACAACACAACACCGGGTGCATCCGCTTATATCGGAATTCCCACACTGGCTTGGTTCGAGCAAACGGTTGGCCGGGGAATTTTTCAACCGGATATAATTTTTGTGGCCGATGAGCTGGGTGTCTCGCCTGATGGCGTGCCCATCGCATTCAACCGTACGGATAGCACGACTTGGATTGATAACTACACCAACAACTTGGGCCCCGTGCAGGTGCTCACCACCAATGTGGGCCCGGGCCTGATCGTTGGCCCCATGCAATATACCTTCACCAAACTAGGCGAGGGGTTTGAAGTCATCTGGAGCGGCGAGGCCAGCGTGGTGGGCAATACCGATTCCTATTCGCTGTGGGGTCACATCAAAGGGCCGGGACCGAATGATGTGGTGACCTTCCCGAATGACGCACAAATGCATATCCTCGAAAACGTGCTTACTCCCGCCACCGCCGTGCCCACCATCACGCGGATTTATGATTC
>JAPKDK010000099.1 GCA_028872645.1 Verrucomicrobiota bacterium | reverse complement strand
AACATCCGAAACAGCGATCCCCCGCATCGCCGAGGCCGGGGACGATGTAGCCGTTTTCATTGAGGTGACTATCAAGTGCGGCGGTGTAAATGGGAGTTTTCGGGAAACTACGGCGCAGGGCGCGGAGGCCTTCGGGGGCGGCTAGGGCGTGGATGAAGTGGAGGTTTTTTGCGCCGCGTTTTTGCAATAGCTTGCCGGCGGCGATGGCGCTGCCGGCGGTGGCGAGCATGGGGTCGACGACGAATACTTCAAAGCGGCCCAAGCGCGGCGGGAGTTTTTCCAAGTACCATTCGGGCTGGAGGGTGGTTTCGTTGCGGGCAATGCCGATATAACCAATGCGGGCTTCGGGGAGGATTTGATCGGCGAGGGTGATGAGCCCTTGGCCGGCGCGTAGGATGGGGACGAGCAGGATTTCGCGCGCGGGTACGGTGGTGGACGCGGGGCCGAGCGGGGTGCGCACGCGCTTGGATTTGGTGGCCAAACCGGCGGTGGCTTCGTGCAACAAATGCAGCCCGAGCTGGCCAAGGGCGCGCCGGAACTCGGGGTGCGGCGTGGCCTTGTCGCGCAGAGTGGCAAGCCGCGCTTGCGCGAGGGGGTGCTGGATGAGGTGGACGTTTTTCAAAAAACTATTGGGCAAAAAGATGGGGCGCGATGTAGTAGGGCAAACCAGGCCGGAGCGAAATGGGATTGAGGCCAAGATCAACCTTCACGGTACTGCCCGCGGGCGGGATGCTGCTTTTTGTGAAGAGGCTGAAGAGGCCCAAAATATCCACGGGCGGATCGTGCCGCACGAGGCGGGCGGCATCCTTCGTGATGCCGGCGACATCTTCGGCGAGGCGGATGGCGGCATCGAGGTTGCCAAGCTTGTCCACCATGCCGAGCTCGAGCGCCTGCGCGCCGGTAAGAATGCGGCCGTCGGCGTAGCTCTTCCAATCGGCGACTAATTCGGTGGCGTGTTTGGTTTCGCGGTGGCCTTTCTTTTCGCGGCCTGTCTCGACGATGCCGGCGAATTGTTCGTAAGTGGAGTCGATGAAATCCTGCAGGATTTTTTGCTGCTCATCGGAGGTGGCCTCCGGCGGGTTGAAGGGCGAAAGCATATCTTTGTTTGCGCCGCTCTTAAAGGTGACCGCTTCCACGCCGACTTTATCCATCAGCCCGTGAAAGTTTATGGACTGCATGATGACGCCGATGGAGCCGGTGATGGTGAGTTTATTGGCGACGATGAGCCGGCAGGGCGCGGCGACGTAATAGCCGCCGGACGCCGCCATCCCGCCCATCGAGGCGATGACGGGTTTGCCGGTGTCAGCTTGGAATTCCACGATGGCGTTGTGGATTTCATCGGAGGCGAGCACTTCGCCGCCGGGGGAATCGATGCGAAGTACGACGGCTTTAATGCGTTCATCGGCGGCGGCGAGATCGAATTGTTTCTTGATGCGCGTCACCATATTTTGCTCCGCACTGAGGCCGTAGCTAGTGATAACGCCGGTGACAGGCACGATGGCGATGCGCTGCGCGGTGTCGCCACTGCGCACGATGGTTTCGGTGTAAAGATCGGTCGGCGCGGCTAGCGAATCCATTGCCTCGCCGATGGACGACACGAACCAACCACCCATCAACAATAGTCCCGCCAGCGCAAAAAACAGGAACATAAACACCCAACGCCCCACGCCGCTTGAGCGGGGTTGGTACTGTGGTTGCTGCGGCAAAAAAGGCGGCGGGGAGTCATTATCGTGATCGATCATCGCGGGAGCTTACCGCTGCACGCACGTACCCGCAAGCGGTTCATTTGAACTTGACGCTGCCCCACCTCACGCCTAGCCTCTCCGCGACAGGTAGGTTTTGGCTGGTACGCCAGCTGCGGCAAGTCGGTTTTTAACCGGCTTTTTTGTTCCCCAAGTGGGGTGAAACCTCCCGACGACGACACAGCGAAAGGCGCCTCAACATATGGATAAAGGCATAAATAGCGCAGAGTTTTTGGCTCTGCTGGATTTTTACGAAAAAGAAAAAGGTATCAGCCGCGAGGCCCTCACCGAGGCTATCAATGAGGCAATCCTCGCTGCGGCCAAGAAGGCTGTGGGCGCCAGTCGCGATTTGCGGGTGGAGACGGATCCCAAGTCCGGAGAGATTCGCGCCTTCGCAAGTTTGCTAGTGGTGGATCGCGTGCAGAATGAGCAGGACGAAATTTCGCGCTTCGACGCGATGAAATATAAAGAAGACGCCAAGGCCGGCGACGAGATTGAGATAGAGGTGACGCCCACCGGTTTCGGCCGCATCGCCGCGCAGTACGCCAATCAAAATCTCAAGCAATACATCCGGCACGCCGAGAAGGCGCTCATCTTCGAGGAATTCAAAGACCGCACCGGCGACATCGTGCGCGGCACCGTGCGGCGCTTCGAACGCAGTGATGTGATTATCGACCTCGGCCGGTACGAGGCGCTGCTGCCTAACCGCGAGCGGGTGCCGATTGAAGAATATCAACCGGGCGAACAACTGCGTTGCTACGTCAAAGCCGTGGAAGAAACCGGGCGCGGACCGGAAATCATACTCTCGCGCGCAGACCCGAATTTTGTCATCAAACTTTTCACACAGGAAGTCACTGAGATCGCCGATGGCACGGTGAAAATTATCGCCGTCGCCCGCGAACCGGGTTGGCGCACCAAGCTCGCCGTGCATTCCGACGATAGCCGCGTGGATCCCGTCGGCGCGTGCGTGGGCTTGCGCGGTCAACGCGTGAAAAACATCGTGCGTGAGCTGAACAACGAAAAGGTGGACATCATCCACTGGAGCCCGGACATCAGCACTTTTGTCGTCGAAGCCCTCAAGCCAGCGGAAATCAAGCACCTCAAACTCAATGAGACTAACAAACGCATTCAGGTTTTTGTGAACGAAGACCAACTTTCACTCGCCATCGGCAAGCGCGGCCAAAACGCGCGCCTCGCCCAAAAGCTCGTCGGCTGGCACATCGACATCGAGCCCCACCAAGTCGAGGTGGTTTCCTTCGACGACCAAGTCGCCAGCGCCGTGGCCGCGATGGTCGCCCTGCCCGGCATCGACGATGCCCTCGCGCAAACGCTCGTCCAAAGCGGCTTCCATTCCGTAGCCGACTTGCAACAAGCCGAGGCAGCTGACCTCGCGGAAATCCCCGACCTCGCCCCGCACGCGGAAACAATTTTGGCCGCCCTCGAAGTCGGCAATCCCGAAGCCGAATCAACGGAAACGGAATCCCCTGCCGAAGAAGACACGACTCCTGAGCCTGAAGCCACGGAAGAAACTGATCCTGAAGCGGAATCCAACGAAGAAGCCACGGTTGAAAAAACTGACCCCGAAGCGGAGTCCAACAAAGAAACTGAACCCGCTGTTGAAACAACTGACACCGACGAGAGCGCAGACCCCGAGACTGACTAAAGCCACTTATGCCCGTACGAATTTACGACATCGCTAAGAAGCTGGGTATCCAGAGCAAAGAAGTGCTGGCCAAAGCCAAGGACTTGGGTATCGCCAACGCCCGCGTGGCGTCCAGCTCGCTCGATAAAATCACCGGTGAATATCTGGAACAGGAAATCGCCAAGGAACTCGCCCCCGCTAAAACCGAAGCGGAAGCCGCCGCCGAGAAAGCCGAAGAGGCCAAACCGGTTGAAACTGGCCCCGTGCTGATCGTCGCACCGGAGCCTGAACCTGAACCTGAGCCTGAGCCGGTTGAGGAAACCGAGGAAGAAGCGCCCGACGAAACAGAGGAAGCAGAAACTGCGGAGGCAACTGAAGAAGCCCCAGCCGAAGATCCTGCGATTACCCCTGAACCGGAAGTGCCCGCCGCTCCCGCAGGACCGAAGGTCGGCGAAAAAATTGGCTTCATTGATTTGGGCAATATGCCCGTGCGCCGCGAAGCCCGTGGCCGGCGCGATAAAAAGGACGATAAAAAGGACGACAAAAAGAAAGCCGCCGACAAGCGCCCCGCGCAACCGGCCAAGCCCCGCTACGTCGCCAAGCCCGATGCACCGGTCATCACGCTCAAGCCGCCGATTATGGTGCGCGAGCTTGCCGAGGCCATTCGGCGCAAGCCATTTCAATTGATCGCCGATCTGATGCAGCTCGGCGTGTTCGCCAATGTCAACCAAGCTGTTGACGAGCCGACGGCCAAACAACTTTGCGCCAAAAACGGATTTAAGTTTGAGGCCAAGAAACGCCAGCGCGACGCCAACGCACCCGCACCCGCACCCGCACCCGAGAAAAAACTCGAGTTGGATCTCGAAGACGCCGAGGCCGATCTCAAGCCCCGCCCACCGGTGGTCGCGGTCATGGGCCACGTGGATCACGGCAAGACCACCCTGCTCGATTCCATCCGCAACGCCAACGTCGTCTCAGGCGAAGCCGGCGGCATCACTCAGCACATTGGCGCGTACTCCATCGATGTCCCCCACCCCGAGGATAAAAAACGCCTCGAGCCCATTACCTTTCTTGACACACCTGGCCACGCCGCCTTTAGCGCCATGCGCGCGCGCGGTGCGAATGTCACCGACCTCATCGTGCTCGTCATTGCCGCCGATGACGGCGTGATGCCGCAGACCATCGAATCCATAAACCACGCCAAAGCTTCCGGCGCTACTATTATAGTCGCGGTAAACAAATGTGACGTGCACGGTGCCAACCCAATGCGCGCGCGCGAACAAATGAGCGCGCATGGCCTCTCCGCCGAGGATTGGGGCGGCGACACGCTCTTCGTTGATGTCTCCGCCCTCAAGGGCGATGGCATCGATAAACTGCTCGACGCCATTTTGCTGCAAGCCGAACTACTCGAGCTCAAGGCCAACCCCACCCGCCGCGCCGCCGGCAACGTAGTGGAAAGCGGGATGGAACCCGGCGGGCCCACCGCCACGGTGATCGTCCGCAAAGGCACTCTCAAAGTCGGCGACCTCGTAATTTGCGGCCAGTATTATGGCAAAGCCCGCGCGCTTATTAATGAAGACGGCGATCGGTTGAAAACCGCCGGCCCGTCATACGCCGTCAAGCTCCTCGGCCTCAACGGCGTGCCCGAAGCGGGCGATGATTTTCACGCGGTGGAACACGAGAAAGCCGCCCGCGACCTCGCCGAGGAACGCGGCGAGATCGCTCACAAACAACGCCTCGATGGCCGTGCCGCGAGCGTCACATTGGAAAATCTTTTTGATACCATCGAGGCCGCCACGGCCAAGACGCTCAAGGTCATCGTCAAAGCCGACACTCAAGGCTCCGCCGAGGCGATCGTGGAATCACTCGGTAAGATTGAATCGGACAAGGTCAACCTTGAGGTAATCCACAGCGCCGTCGGCACGGTCAGCGAAAGTGATGTCAACCTCGCCGCATCTTCCGCCGCCGTCATCCTCGGCTTCCACACGCGCGTAGATAAAGGCGCGCCGGACATCGCCAAACATCACGGCGTGCAAATCAAGTCATACAAAATTATTTACGAGTTGATTGACGAAGTGAAGGACTCGATGGCCGGCCTGTTGGATCCCGAGGAGAAACAAATCGTTATTGGCACCGCCGAAGTGCGCCAGCTTTTCCCGCTCAGCAAAGGCGGCGTGGTCGCCGGTTGTATGGTGACCGATGGCCGCATCAACCGCGGCAAGGTGCGTGTGATGCGCAAGGACAAGGCGATCCACACCGGCAAGGTCACCACCCTCAAACGTTTTAAAGACAACGCTGATGTCGTACGTTCCGGAATGGAATGCGGTATCCGCGTCGATGACTTTGATGATTACCAGGAAGGCGACCTCATCCAGAGCATCACCACCGAACAAATCGCCGCCACGCTTTAACCCCAGTAGCTATGCCCTCGCTCCGCCAACAACGCGTCCGCGAATTGCTCAAGCGCACGATTGGCGAAATCCTCCGGCGCGAGCTGAACTCCGAATCCTGCGGACTCATCACCGTCAATGATGTGGGGATGGCCAATGACCTCCACTCCGCGATGATTTTCGTTAGCGTGCTCGGCAGCGACGAACAGAAACGCACCGCCGCCAAGCGACTGAAATCCGAACGCTCCCGCATCCAATATATGCTCGGCTGCGAGGTGGTGCTCAAGTACACCCCGCGCATTAAGTTCGAGCTGGACGACGCCATCGAGGCCGGCAACCGCGTGATGTCCATCCTCGAAGAGATGGAACAAAGCAACCCCACCGACCCCGTCGATGTCGATGACGGTGAGGAAGAAGACGACTGATGCGCCCGCTCAAAATCATCGCCCGCATCATCGCCGCCGTGAACGCCGGCCGCACCTTTGCCGTCGGCGGCCATATGCGGCCCGATGGGGATTGCCTCGGTAGCGAACTCACCATCGCCTATGCCCTGCGCGACCTCGGCAAAAAAGTCACTGTCTTCAATCAGGACGAAATGCCGGACAAGCTCGCCTTCCTCGATCCCAAGAAACTTCTGCGCGGCGCGCAAAAACCCCGTGCCTTTGATTGCGTGATCGTCACTGATTGCGCCAACCACGAGCGCCTCGGCACCATCCGAGAAACCGTCAACAATCGTGGCACACTCATTAACATCGACCACCACAACTCCAACACCCGCTACGGCGATCTCAACTGGGTGGACTCCAAAAGTGCGAGCACCGGCGAGATGATTTTTCGATTGATGAAACAGGCCAAATGGCCCGTCACGCCGCTCATTGCCGATTGCCTATTTACCGCCATCAGCACGGACACCGGCAGTTTTCAATACGCCACCACGCGCCCCTCCACGTATCACACCGCCGCCGAGCTGGTGAATCGCGGCGCAAACCTCGCCCGCATTTGCGATGAGGTTTACCAAAGCTACCCCCTCTCGCGCGTGAAACTGCAGAAGCATATGTACAACAGCTTCAAGCTCATCGAGCAAAACCAAGTCGCGTACTTTTGGATCCGCCAGGCCGACTACAAAAAAGCCGGCGCTGTGCCCGACCAAAGCGAGGGCCTCATCGATCACATCCGCGACATCCAAGGCGTGAAGGTCGCGTGCCTCTTCGAGGAAATCGAGCCGAGCATCACCCGCATCAGTTTGCGTTCCAAACTGCCCGAGCTGGATGTCTCCCGCATCGCCGTCGCTTTCGGCGGCGGTGGCCATATGTCCGCCGCCGGCGCGCGCATTGCGGGCGGCCAACTCGCCACCCAACGCGCGGTCATCTCTGCGGTGAAAACCGCTCTCGCTTTTGTAAATAGTAAAGCCAACGGAAAAGCCTGATGCCCCATCCCCAACCGGAATTCGAACTCAACGGCGCACTGCTCATCGACAAACCCGCCGGGCCCACTTCGCACGACATCGTAGACATCGTCCGCAATTTGTTTCGCATCAAAAAGGTGGGCCACTGCGGCACGCTGGATCCCGCCGCCACCGGCCTGCTCATCCTCCTGCTCGGCCGCGCCACCAAGCTTTCGCAAAAACTCACCGCCGACGACAAGGTTTACGAAGGCACCATCACCTTTGGCTCAGCCACCGACAGCTACGACGCCCAGGGCGAAGTGACCGCCACCGCCCCCGTGCCCACTCTCGACTGCGCCGCGCTCAATGCCGCCGCCAAGGAATTCACCGGCGACATTCAGCAAAAACCTCCGATGGTTTCCGCTGTTAAAAAAGACGGCGTGCCGCTTTATAAACTCGCCCGCAAAGGCAAGACCGTCGAGCGCGAGGCTAAGCCCATCCATATTTATTCTTACGACTTCAGTGAGTACACCGAACCCGCCGCGCGCTTCCGGGTGCATTGCACCAAGGGCACCTACGTCCGCAGCCTCGCGCACGAGCTGGGGCAACGCCTCGGATGCGGCGCGCACTTGAGCGCCCTCCACCGCACCCAGTCCGGCAAGTTCAACGTCGCCGATGCCACGCGCCTCGAGGCCCTCGTCAAGCTGCCCGCCGAAGCCCTGCCGCCCCGGATAATTTCCCTGCTCGACATCGCCCGAATGTTTCTGCCCGCCGAATGAGAATCCTCCACGACGCCCGCGAATTGCAGTCCCCCAACGGCCGCGTCTGCTGCGCCATTGGCCTCTTCGATGGCGTGCATCTCGGCCATCAACAAGTCCTCCGGCAGGCCGTTTCCGACGCGCATCAGCTCGAGGCCACGCCGCTCTGCGTGACCTTTTCCCAACACCCCGCCCAAGTGCTCGCACCCGAACACGCCCCCGGCCTCATTCAGCACCTCCCCCAACGCCTCGCCGCCATTGAAGCTCTCGGCATCGAGGCCACCCTCGTGCTTCCCTTCGATGAAGCGATGAGCCAAATCCCCGCTGAAGTTTTTATCCAAGGCCTCTACGTGGATCTCGGGCGCATTCATTCCATTTGCGTTGGCGCTCACTTCGCCTTCGGCCATCAACGCCAGGGCAACGTGGAATTGCTCCAACGGATCGGGCAGGAAATGAATTTCATCGTGCACGGTCTTGCCAGTATTTCGCTTGATGACGAAACTGTCAGCAGCACCCGAATCCGCCAAGCCATCGAGACCGGCCAACTCGATGCCGCCGGCCAAATGCTCGGGCGCGAATACGCCCTCACCGGTGAAGTCATCCAAGGCGACCAACGTGGACGCGAACTCGGCTACCCGACCGCCAATCTTAAAGTCGACGGCCTGTGCCTCCCGCCCAACGGCGTGTACGCCGCGCACGCCCAAGTGGGCGAAGCCACCCACCGCGCCGCCGTGAATATCGGCCTCCGCCCGACCATGGCCGACCCCGAGCCCACGCTCCACGTCGAAGCCCACCTCCTCGATTTCGAAGGCGATCTCTACGGGCAAGACCTCGCCCTCACCTTCGTCGGCAAACTCCGCGACGAAACAAAGTTCGATTCCCTCGACACCCTGAAAACCCAAATCGAAAAAGACCTCGTCTCCGCAAGGTATTTGTTCACGCAGCTCTAGCCGTTGCCTCATCAAAAGTGAGTCGTTACCCTTAGCACATGACCGTCAAGATTTATGAATACAAGGGCTGCGGCACTTGCCGCAAGGCGTTGAAGTGGCTGGAGGCAAAGGGAATCGCGTTTGAAAGAATCGCCATTCGAGAGAGTCCGCCCTCGAAGGCAGAGCTGAAACGGATGCTCAAGGCGTATGATGGCAATTTACGCGCGCTTTTTAATACGTCCGGTAGCGATTACAGGGCCATGAATATGAAGGAGAAACTTACCAAGCTCAGCAAGACGGAGGCGATTGATCTACTGGCCGGCAACGGGAATTTGGTTAAGCGGCCGTTTGTGATGACAAAAGACGACGGTGTGGTTGGCTTCAATGAGGCGGAGTGGACGGCGTTTTTCAATCTTTAGCCTTTGGCGCTTTTGCACAACCCTCCCAAAGCTTCTGGCGAGTCTCCTGAAGCGTCCCTTTACCAGCGAATGGTTTGACGTTCTCGCAGCAGCCAATTCCGGTGACGCCGATGAGGTGCCAGAGGGATGGAAAACTGTGCGCGAGATTGCTGCTGAAAC
>JAPKDK010000401.1 GCA_028872645.1 Verrucomicrobiota bacterium | reverse complement strand
TCGATAATGTGTTGAAGTTCTTTTTTCATGCGCTCGAAGGTTTCGGGGTTTTGCTCAGCGACGTTCTTCTTTTCTACGACGTCCTCGCTCAAGTCAAAGAGCGCGAAGCGCGGAGCGGGGCTATTGGCGAGTTTTTCGGTGACGTTGACGTTGCGTTTACGTTTGGCATCATGGCGCTGGAGTTTCCAGTTACCCTCACGGTAGCCGTAGTTGCCCCCGCGGCCGTTATCCTGCTGCACGAGATGGTCACGGCCCTTAGCACCCTTTTCTCCTAGTAGAGCGCCCAGCACATTGAAGCTGTCAGGCACTGCGGCCTCGGGTAGATTCACTCCGGCGAGCGCTGAAAAGCTAGCGGCCAGATCAATGGTGCAGACCATTTCCTTGGACACGCCCTTTTTGATGCGACCGGGCCAATAGGTGATGAAGGGCGTGCGGGTACCACCCTCAAGCACACTGTATTTGCCGCCACTAAAGGGACCATTGGGCTGATGATCGCCCATCTTCTCCAGAGCAAAATCCTTGTAGCCGTCATCCCCAACCGGACCATTGTCTGAACAGAAAACAATCAGGGTGTTTTTAGATAGCTTCAGCCGGTCCAGCGTCTTGACCAGCTCACCCACACACCAGTCGAGTTGCACGATGACGTCCCCCCGATAGCTCAAGCCTGATTTGCCGCGGAAACGCTCGTGCGGAATGCGCGGCACGTGCAGGTCATGCGAAGAAAAGAAGAGAAAGAAGGGATTATCCTTATTGGCCTCAATCCATATATTAGATTGTTTCACCCACTCATCAGCCAGATCTTCATCACGGAAACGAGCCTTATGACCACCGGTATAAAAGCCGATACGGCTGATGCCGTTATGGATGGTGGAATTGTGACCATGGCTCCAATCCATTTTCAGTGTCTTGCGGTGTGTTTGGCCGGTGGGATGATCGGGGCTCGGTTTCTTTTTGCCGACCCACAGTGGATCCTTGGGATCAAGGTTCTTTACGTGGTGATTTTCCACGTATACCTGCGGCACGCGATCATTGGTGGTGGGTAAAAGGAAATTGTAATCAAACCCAATCTCGCGTGGACCAGGCTTGAGCTCGCCATTCCAATCGGGGCCACCAGGGCCACCCAAGCCGAGGTGCCATTTACCGATTACTGCGGTCTTATATCCGCCTTTTTTTAGAAGCGAAGGCAACGTCTCCGGGCCGGGCTGGATGACAGCAGGGCTATTTGGAGCAGCGATACCGGTCCCCTTTTGACGAAAGGCATACTTGCCGGTCAGGAATGAAAACCGGGTGGGCGTACAGGTGGAAGCAGAACAATAGCCGCTGGTAAACTTCAGCCCGTTGGCCGCGAGTTTATCAATGTGCGGTGTCTTAAGGTTCTTGGGCTTGGCACCGTAGCAACCTACATCGCCATAACCAAGGTCATCAGCCATGATGACGATGATGTTGGGTTTGGAGGCCACTCCAGCCTGCGTTGTGAAAAACAAACTCGCCGTCAAAATGACCACGGCACGAGTAAGGACAAAAAATACAGATTGGTGTTTCATGGAACGCCCACAGAATGCCGGAGTTGCCTGTGGGATTCAAGGTATGAGTTCATGAAAATCCCGCCGGCATCAATAGCCGGCGGGTTATCCAAACTGTTTTACCTTCTCCCTCAAAAGGAAAAGTCAGGAGATTAAACTAGCGCTCCTTACGTCCTTCCAAGCGTTTACGCAGCCCTTCATTCTCACGTTTGAGAGCCCCCAACTGACGCTTTAATGCTTCGACATCAGAAGCCG
>JAPKDK010000400.1 GCA_028872645.1 Verrucomicrobiota bacterium | reverse complement strand
CCGGGCTCATAGAACCCATAGCCACTCGTGTCACCGGTGAAAGGCCGTTTGCCACTAGCCACCTTCACAATTTTGCCATCATTCACGTTAAGAACATAATTGAAAGGGGTATCATAAGTTTGGGAGAGCATCCACGCCATGCGCATGCTGAAAAACGCATGATCATTTCCGCGTGGGCGACTGATGTGCCCTCGACCGGGAATCATGGTAAAACGGCCATAGCCGCCGAGATCGAGATGCGATTGGAATAAGGGTAGCTGCTCGGATATCTTGGAAATTGGATCTTGCGGACAATGCAAGTTCCAGACTGCGGTTTTGAGGGTTTTACAGGTTTGAGGAGTAGTGCCTCGCTTAACCTGCCTGCAACCCCAAGCACCTAGTGGCATCATCGCGGCGATTTTGTAGGAGCCGTCATTGCCACAGGCAACAATCCAAGTGCCTTGGCCGCCCATGCTGAAACCGGTGACGTAAACCCGGTTCTCATCGACACTCACTTTGCTTTTGACGTGCACGAGAAGCCGCTTGAAAACTGTGGCATTCCACTTGAATACTGGTTTCACCGGCGAGATGAGAATATAACCGATGGAATCAGGAACGTTTCGACTATAGCCCGCATCAGTAGTGCGCTTGTTATCCTTTAGCCTGTCAGAAACCATGTTCCGCTTACCTTGATCAGGGTGAAACCTACCCCTCCCTCCCCCAT
Organism: Verrucomicrobiota bacterium; assembly: GCA_028872645.1. Classification (GTDB taxonomy): domain Bacteria; phylum Verrucomicrobiota; class Verrucomicrobiia; order Limisphaerales; family UBA1100; genus JACNJL01. Next base: position 1,075 of record JAPKDK010000400.1, on the reverse strand, counting down.
GCAGATAGAACACAACCGGATAGGATTTCTTCGGGCTATAATCTGTGGGGACATAAACCGAATACTGGTAGTCCCTCTTGGAAACCGTACCCTCGGCATGCGAAAAATTATGAAACTTGCCAGGGCTATAATCAGCTGAACGGACCTCCAAGGTCGCGGCAAACAGGCTTAGTATTATGAGGTATAAACAGGTTTTCTTTTGCATGGGAAGAAGATGCCACCTACGCCGCAATTTGGCAACTCACTGAACAAGGCGATGACCGGATTATTTTTGCCGCCGCAAGTCGTTGTCACGAAGTGATTTTAATTTGGTGGCGAGGCGGGTTTTGAATTGGGTGACGGTTTTTTGGTGGGCGGGATTTTGGGCGAGGTTGGTGTATTGGTTGAGGTCGGCTTTCATATCGAACAACTCGATACCGCGTCCCGCGTCTTCCCCGTATTGAATATACGCCCATTGGTCGTCGCGCAGCAGAAAGCCCTTGCGCGAGGGGGCCACGCTAAAGGCGGTGGTACGGACTTTGTGTTCGGGGTCCTGAATCATGGGAGATATATCTTTGCCCTGAAGGCGGGGTTGAGCAGGGAGAGCGCACAGGCTTGCCAAGGTGGGATAGAGGTCGAGCAGCTCCACAAAGGATTTGCACACGGCGGGTTTTTGACCGGGCACGCTGATGATGAGCGGCACTTGTGCCGACTCATCGCGCAAGCTCACCTTGGCCCAGAAATCGTGCTCGCCGAGATGGTAGCCGTGGTCGCTGGTAAAGATGACGATGGTGCGATCGGCCACGCCGGATTTTTTCAGCGCGGCCAGCACCTTGCCCACTTGGGCGTCCATGTAGGCGACGGACGCATAGTAGCCGCCGATGGATTTCTTCTGGCGGCGGATATCCATCTTCATGTTGGCGCTGGTGCAGTAATTGATGCCCGCCTTGGGAATATCGTCCCAGTCGCCGGGTATCTTGGGGGGCAAGACCATCTTGTTGTAAGGTTTGAAGGGCGGATAATAGGATCGCGGGGCGACGAAGGGCACGTGCGGACGCACGAAACCGACGCCCAACCAGAAAGGCTTGTCCTTGTG
>JAPKDK010000399.1 GCA_028872645.1 Verrucomicrobiota bacterium | reverse complement strand
TAACGATCACACCGGCACGGCTGTCCCCGGCACGGAGGTCACGCTGTACGCCGTGGACGAAGGCATTCTCGACCTCACTGGTTATGAAGCGCCCGACTTGCATTCGTTCTTTTATGCGCCCCGGAAGCTATCGGTGGATACTTCAACCTCCTTCGCCTTTATGCGCACGGAGGATCCCAATCGCGTTGCGTTCGGAAACAAAGGCCACCTTATTGGTGGCGGTGGCGACACCGGAAAGCTGCGGCGCAAGTTTCTTGCAGTGGCCTTTTGGAATGCCACTCTGCGCACGGATGCGGAAGGCCGCATTCGCGCCAGCTTTACCGCGCCCGACAGCCTGACGCGCTACCGCCTCTTCGCCGTCGCGCATTCGGGCGATCGCTTTGGCACAGTGGAAACCGGCTTCCGAATTCACCAACCCTTGATGGTGGAATCTGCGTTGCCGCGCTTCGGCCGCGTGGGCGATCAACTCATTGCCAAGGCGATGGTCTACAACCAAACGGATCAAGCCATCGAAGTCGACGTGAAGCTCGAACTGGATGACACCATCACCGCCAACGGTAAACTTCAAAGTCGCATCACCATCCCAGCCCAAGGCACGGGGGTCGTGAATTTCCCACTGGAGTTTGCCAGCGTCGGCAAGGCCCGCACGGTGTGGCGCGTGCGATGCCCCGCGCAACCGAACCTCGCCGATGCACGCGAGTCGTTTATCGATATTCGCCACGTGGCACCCTTGCGGCGCGCGACTCATTTTGCGCGCAACTCAGATGCAGAATTTGATTTACTGAAATCCGTTGATCCGGCGCTGCGCCAGGCCGAAGGCGAGTACACCATTAGTGTCAGCACTTCGCCAATGGCTGAACTGGATGCGGCCGCGGATTATTTGCTGCTGTACCCGCACGGTTGCGTGGAGCAAACCAGCTCGCGTTTGTTGCCGTGGCTTTTGTTGGGTGAATTTGAGGATGTGTTTCCCCGGTTCAAATCCGACTCCCCGAAGGCACAGGAAATTATCGAAAAAAGCATCAACCGCCTCTTAAGTATGCAGGATCATTCCGGCGGGTTGGCTTATTGGCCCGGCGGGCGCGCCACGGTTTTTGCCAGTGCGTACGGCGGAATGGTGTTGGCCATCGCGGAAGAACGCGGCCACGACGTGCCGGATGGCCAACTGGAATCGCTGGTGAAATATCTCACCAAAAAGGTGAAAGGCCCATTGGCGGAGAAACGCGATGGCGATTACTGTCTCTCGCTCTACACGCTGGTGTTGCTTGGCGAGGCGCAATCGGCTTGTCACGAACGGATGTTTGAGGTGCGCGATCAATTGTCCAGCAGCGGCCGCGCGCTGTTGGCCATGGCCGTTGCCAGAGCGGACGGGCCGGAAGAAATGGTTAGCGAATTGTTGAAGCCCGCGAAATCCAAACAACGCGGCTTCAGTTATTTCGGCAACTCCAACCAATTACTCGCGATGCGGTTGCTGGCCGTTTGCCAACACGACACCAAAGCGCCCGCCGCCACGCAGCTCGCCGGGGAAATTATTGCCAGCGCGCGCGAGGGCCATTGGGGAACCACCTTTGGCAATGCGTGGGTGGTCTATGCGATAGCTACTTTTTCCAGTCATCAGGCCACTGAAGAAGGCCCGGCGAACGGCACGATTTTGTGGGGAACTCAGGCGCGCTCCTTCAAACTCAAAGCGAAGCAACGTCGCGTTGTATTCAGGTTTCCAAACGAACTCGGCCCGAATGAAACGCCGATGCTCCTGCGTAATCCCGGCGAGCGTACTCTGTTTGTG
>JAPKDK010000098.1 GCA_028872645.1 Verrucomicrobiota bacterium | reverse complement strand
ATGCGCGCCTCGCGCCTTTGTCCAAAATCGAAAACTCTGCCGAGATTTTGCCGGCGGCGTTTGAGTTTTTGGATATTGCGGGCCTTGTCGCTGGGGCGTCGCAGGGCGAAGGAATGGGTAACCAGTTTCTCAGCCACATCCGCGAGGTGGATGCGGTGGTCCAGGTGATTCGGTGTTTTGAAGATGAGGATATTCATCACGTCACCGGCAGCGTGGATCCGGTGCGCGATATTGAAACCATCACCACCGAGCTGATCCTGGCCGACCTCGACAGCTTGCGCCGCCAACTGCCCAAGATTGAAAAGGACGCCAAGCGGGGCGACAAAGACGCCGCCGCCAAACTTGCCATCGTGCAAAAACTGGAGCCTCATCTGGACGCCGGCAAGCCTGCCATTACTTTGGATTTGGAACCCGAAGAGCAGGCCTCCGCGGGCGGGTTGTTTTTGCTCAGCGCCAAGCCCACCATCCTCGCCGCCAATGTGAAGGACAGCGAACTTGCTGACGCGGACAATAATTCATTCGTCAAACAAGTGCGCGAATACGGGCGCGCGCATCATGGGTGCGACACCGTAATCATCAGCGCCCAAATCGAAAGCGAATTAGCCGACCTTGATGAAGCCGAAGCCGCCGAATTTTTGGCCGATCTGGGCGTAGCCGAAAGCGGCGTGGGCCAGCTCATCCGTGCCGCCTATCATTTGCTCGGCCTGCGCACCTACTTCACTTGCGGCCCCAAAGAAACCCGCGCGTGGACCATTCACATTGGCGACACCGCGCCCCAAGCGGCCGGCGTCATCCACACCGATTTCGAGCGCGGCTTCATCAAAGCCGAAACCGTCGCCTATGACGACCTCATCACCCTCGGCTCCATCCTGGCCGCTAAGGAAAAGGGATTGTATCGGCAGGAAGGCAAAGAATACGTCGTGCAGGACGGCGATGTAATTTTGTTTAAGTTCAACGTGTGAGCCGTGCCCCCATACGGACAGCGCCTTCACTCATTAAAAATCTTGGGCCGCGTTGCCGATTCGCGACAAGCCTCTTCATCGGCGGAATAAACAATGTGCTTGCCGTGCTTGCCGGGAAGCGTATCCAGGAAAAAAATAAATTCCAGCTGTGCCATCGCGCCGCGTTCGTTCACGAACTTATCCATAATGCCGTTCGGTGTTACCACATTTTTACCGAGCACTGATTCCAGTTTGAACTCCAGCAATTCGCCAAAGGAGTAATACAACAACTCGCTGCACACCAACTTACTTTCATCGGTGAAATCAAATCCAAAATCATAGGCGCGCCCGTGGTAGCCAAAAGCTTTATGGACAACTTCACGGATGGCAGCAGCCCTGTGCTCAGGTTTTAAGATCGGGCGCAGCACGACCACGTAATCCGCGTGCATCGAATGCTCGGCACTGGTGAACACAACGCCCTCACTCATGGCCTCGATGATCACGCGCGGGTGGCCGTGCTCGGGGCGTTGATGCGCCGCGCGCGCTTCGGCATCGAGCTCGGAATATTTGATGCCAATCGCTTCCAATTCCTCGGGTGTGCCCACGTACAGCGCGCAGTGCGGCCAAAACCCAGGCAAAAATGCGTTGGATAAATACCAGTTGCGCCGCTCGAGGATGATGTCGCCGGGCAGCAGTTTGGTTTTGGGATCTTTAAGCGTCATCTGAATAAGATGCTCGGAGATGAAAGGCTCGCGCCGGACGATGCGGGTATCACCCATAAAAGTGGCCATCATTTTTTGTGCTTCGTAAAACGGGACGTTCACGTCCTGCTCAAGCTGCCGCCCGATGCGCGAAAACCACGCGCGCACTGGATCGAGATCGGTGCTTTCCACCGCGTCCTGCCCGCGCTGGATGCGGCCCTCCAGCCATGTAACATCCGTGCCCGGCAAGCCTACGCGCTTCCATCGCACGCTATGTTTTTCGAAATGCGCGCCGTAGGTTGCAAATAATTTCAGGTGATGCCGGTCGGTCACGCTGTGGTAAACGATCTCGAATTGGCCGGACTTGAGCCAACCGGATTCGCCTTCGTTGAGCTTGGCGCGTGCGTGGTCGTTGTCACGATACTTCGTCACAAACTCTCGGCCCGCCTCCAACGCCACGGCTGCCGCGCCGTAGCCGGTGAGGAAGCAGCGGTCGCGCAGGGGTTCGTCCTGTACTTTTTTGAAGCCGATATAAACCCGCGCGAGCTGAATCAGCTCCTTGCGATAGCCGATGTAGCGAATGAACAGATGCCGAATTTGCCGGCTTTCCTCCGGTTTATAATCCTCCGTGCCCTCCTGCTTCATACGATCGGCAATGTGTTGGTGCAGCTCAGCCGATTCCTGCCGCAGATGATCCATCCCCTCGGTGAGTTTTTTGAGCCGCAACGAATCGCGGTTCAATTGCTGTTCCAACTCCGCGGCGGGGATGTCCGCCAGCATCGAGTGCGCGTTGTCAAACGGACTGGGCGGCGGCATCGTCAGGCGGCCAAAATAAAAACTGCCCGCGCAGAGTGCGGCCATGCCTGCCGTGATCAACACTGGCCGCATCCAACGCGGCAGCGGGCGGGTATTCTTGGGGCGTTTTTTTAGCCACCGGCCGATGATGACCAGTGACCCGCCTGTCGCCCCCAACGCCAGCACGGTTGCCACCCAATGCCACCAAGCGGGCAGCGTTGAAAATGGACTAACCCGAAACGCCAGCCCGACCAACAATGCCCCCAGCCCCGCCGTAAAGCCCAGCGTCGTGCGGCCGGAGTTCCATTCCCACCGCGCGCCCGCGCGCCACAACACTTGCAACCACCCCAGCCCCACCGCCGTCACCACCGTGCCCCACCACAGCCGCCAGCCGATCACCAAGGATTGCACACGCCAGCTTTCGCTCCACACGAGTAGTTGGAAAAAAACTTCCGACGCCGCCACGAACCCCAGCGCCACCAAGCCGAGCCGCGTGAGCCGCCCGTCCAGCGGATGCGCCATGCGCGCAAACGCCGCGCCCGTCAGCACGCCAAACGCGCAAAACGCCAGCTGCCCCATCGGCGCTTGAAACCGCCCCAACAAAAAACCGCCCAGCAGCAATAGCAGTAAAACTAACACCGCGCTCCATTGGATCATCCGATACCAAGGCCGCCAAATCAGTGAGTTGTCCGGTTGGGACATGTAGGAAGGGTAAATGACCAAGCCCCAATGACCAATAACCAAATGGATGGTAGGGACGCGCTGCCGCGCGTCCGTGGACACGCGCAGCGTGTCCCTACCTTGAAATTTCCGGCCAACTCTTTATCATCCGCGCCAATGCAGTTTTGCCTGAACACCAGCACCATTAAGCCGCAGCCGTTGCTGAAAAAAATCGAATTTGCGGGCACTGCCGGTTACGACGGCATCGAGCTTTGGCTTAATGACATTTACGACCACATCGGCCGCGGCGGCGAGGTGAGCGATGTGGAAACGGCGCTGGCCGATCACGGGCTCATTGTCCCCAGTGTCATCGCCATCCGCCAATGGGGCGAAGCGGAAGGCTGGGAATATGAACTGGTACGCGACGAAGCCCGCCGGCGGTTTGCGTTGGGGGCGCGATTGGGCGCGCCGTACATTGTCGCCACGCCGCCACTGGAGATGGAGCAACAGGATCACCTGCCCGAACGCTACCGTGACCTGCTGCAAATCGGCCGCGAGGAGGGCATCCGACCCACGTTCGAGTACATCAGTTTTTTCAAGAGCGTTTATAACCTTGCCGATGCCTGGCGCATCGTGCTGGAAACCGATGACGAAGATGCCACGCTCATCCTCGATGCGTTTCACAATTGGAACAGCAATTCCACACTGGACGATTTGCGCGCCATTCCGGTTGAGAAAATTAGCCACTACCACATCGACGATGCGCATCCGGACAAAGCCCCCACCCAACAAAAAGATCCCGACCGCGTGATGCTGGGCGAAGGGCAGATTGATCTCGCGGCGGAAATCGCCGTGCTAAAGGAAAAGGGCTACGACAAAACGATGAGCCTCGAATTGTTCAACGCGGAGTTGTGGGGCGAAGATCCGCTGGAGGTGATCACGCTGGGGCTGGAGCGAATGAAGCAATTATGGAATGACGATTAACGAATGGACCCAATCGTCACTTAAAGTAGAACATCATAAACACCGCACTCGCCGCCAGCAGCCCGGCCCAGAAGCGGTCCTCGCGCAGCAGACTGTACGCCCGCCCTTTGGCGGCGGCGGCGAGCACCACTTTGAAAAGGGAATCCATAAACATCAAAAACGTCCAGGCTGCCGCCACCATGCCGGCGGCCATGGGCGAAATGAGCTGACCGGTCATCAGCACCCCCAGCATCGCGTACACCAGCAGCGACCCCAGCAGCTTCATCCCAAAATGCTGCAGATCCGCCGGCTTGATAATGTTTAGCCCCGTCCACGTCATCCTGCTTTTGGCTTCATCCGGCTCTTCGTTTCCGGCAAACATCCGGTAAAATCCCGCCCCGCACAGCGCGCAAATGAGGCAAAGCATGGCGCTCGACATCATGAAATGATGCCCACCCATCCAATCGGTCATCGCCGAAGAATACAGGAAAATGCAGAACGTGGACAACACCCCTGCCAAAAATAGAGTGCCGGCTTTTCGTTGAAATTCGGTTGCGCGCGCCAAGTTGCTGATGGCTGCATTGGCGAGCATGGCGAAGATGAAGGCCACAAAAACGCTGTGGAAAAAATTCAGCTCGTAGCCAAAGAAACGGGTGATCTCAGGATTATCCGACCACACCGCCACGTACAACGACGGCAGCCCGTAAGACACCACCACACCGGTAACGATGGCGGCAAATCCGCCCGCCGCCGTTGCGCCCCGCCACAACATGCCCAGCAAAAATGCCGCTACAATGCCCGCCACCAACCGGCTTTGATGCTTGGCCACATAAGTGAAGAAAGGCTCCTTCGAGTTGGGATCGAAAACCAGGATCGTCAGCAACGCCGCGCCCACCACCATGGCCACGATCAACCAGCGGCCCATGCGCACCAATTCTTTGTCGGTGGCTTTGGGGTTGATGAATTTTTTGTATAAATCAAATGTGATTAACGTGGAGGCGGAGTTGAGCATAGAATCTACGCTCGAAAGAATTGCGCCGATCAATCCGGCGGCCACCAGCCCCACCAAGCCCGGCACCGCCAGCGGCGCCACCACTTCGCGCAGCAACATCGGAAAGGCGGTGTCGCCATCGAGCGTCACGCCCGGCATGGTTTGTTTGAACAAATAATACGCCGCAATGCCCGTGCCGATGGAGACAAACGGGATGAGTAATTTGAAAAATCCAGCGGTGATGATGCCGGCGCGGGCGTCCTTGAGTGACCGCGCGGCCAACGCGCGCTGCACCACAAATTGGTTTGCTCCCCAATAGTACATATGCAGAACCATCAAGCCCGAGAGCATTCCGGTCCACGGACGCTGCGGGTGGTCGCTCGGCAAATACAAATGCAGCATGTCCTTGCCCGCCACCACTTTATCCAGCTCACGGCCTTCGTCGAATTTCACCATCGTGGCCCAACCGCCAATGAGGTCGTGGTTAAACGTGCACCACGCCACGATCAACATTCCCAACAAAATAAAAACCGACTGAATCGCATCAGTGATAATCACCGCGCGCAACCCGCCCACCACCGTGTACACTCCGGCCACCACCGCCATGATCACCACGCCGGCGATGTAATAGCCTTGATCGATTTGGATGCTTTGCCCGGCTTGAACCGCCGCTTTCATTTGCGCGGGATCGGCCAGTAAAATATTCACCGCGCGCGAGCCCACATAAAAAGCGGGGAGAATCATAATCAACACAATGATCACCAACATGATCAGCGCATACGCCAGGCGGCTGCGGTCATCAAAGCGACGCGCGAGGTAATCGGACAGCGTGTACACGTGCAGCTTGCGGTACATCGGCAGGAAAAAATAACAGAGCATCAACAGGCCCGCGATGGCGGTGATCTCGAATTGGCTTTCCACGAAGCCGAGTGTGAAGCCGATGGCCATGAAGCCCACCATATGGTTGGCCGAGACGTTGGTGCCGAACACCGAACCGGCCACGCCCCACCACGGGATGTCTTTGTCGGCGAGGAAATAGCTCTGCGCGGTTTTGCCCGACCCGCGCCCGGCCCACAGTCCCACGGCCATTACCGCCAGCAGTGAGCCGAAGAACACCACGAAATCAGTTGTCGAGAGTATGCCTTTCATGGCCGCAAGTTGCGTGCAAACAACGCGCGCAGTCTGCCCCATCGCCGCGCCAAATCCAAGCCCCGGTTAATGACAACGCGCCGCGAACGTGCTAAACTTTCCTCATGCCCAAAAAACTCGCCGACTGGTTGCGCAAATCGCAGCGCATCCTCATCTTCACCGGCGCGGGCATTTCCACGCCGAGCGGCATCCCCGCTTTTCGCGGCAAAGGCGGCATCTGGACCACGCGCCAACCGGTGTACTATCAGGATTTCATGGCGCGCGAGGAATCCCGCATCGAGTACTGGGAATACAAACTCGAAATGTGGGAGGAACACGGTAATGCGCAGCCGAACGTCATTCACGAAAACATCGTGCGCCTCGAGCAAGCGGGCAAAGTGAAACAGGTCGTCACCCAAAACATCGACGGCCTCCACCGTGCCGCCGGCACTCGCGAGGAAATGCTCGTCGAGATCCATGGCACCGGATCGCTTGCCGAATGCCAAACCTGCGGCGCGCGCAATCCCGTCGAGGCCACCTTCGCGCAATTCAAACAAACCCGCCAACCGCCCGTCTGCGAGTGCGGCGGCTTCCTCAAGCCCGCCACCATCAGCTTCGGCCAAAACCTCCGCGAGCCCGACCTTGCCCGCGCCTTCGCCGCCGCCGCCGCCTGCGACCTCGTCATTGCCCTCGGCTCCACCCTCTCCGTCAGCCCCGCCAACGCCATCCCCCTCGCGGCCGCCCAAGCCGGCGCACCCTACATCATTATCAACCGCGACGAAACCGACCACGACGACCTTCCGCAAGTTTCATTACGCATGAACGGCAACGTCGAAGAAATTTTCCCGCCCGCGGTCGATGACGCGCTGAACAGCAGCTAAGGTAACAACACCCGCCCCCCACTCGCCACCAGCGTTTGCCCCGTCATAAAGCTCGACTCCTCGCTCACCAGAAACCGCACCAAGTTTGCAATCTCCTCCGCCTCGCCAACGCGGCCCATCGGCGTTTCAGCCAAACACTTTTCCCACGATTCACGCGGCAGATCGCGCGCCATCTCCGTGTCGATGAGCCCTGGCGCGATGCAATTGATCCGCACGTTGTGCTGCCCCCACGCCGCCGAGAGGCTTTGCGTCATCGAAATCACCGCCGCCTTCGACGCCGCATAATGCGCCAGCAACGGCCGCGGCCGCAGCCCCGCGATGGACGCCAGCGTCACGATGCGCCCAAAGCCGCGCTCAATCATCTCGTCCTTCACCGCGTAAATCATATGAAACGTCCCGTGCACATTCACCTCAAACGTCCGCCGCCAAACCTCCCACGTCACCTCATCCACCGGCTCGTTGACACAAATCCCCGCGCTATGCACGAGCATGTCAATCGGCCCCAGCGCCGCCCGCGTTTCCGCCGCCAACCGTCGCGCCTCCTCGCGTACCGACACATCCCCCTGCAACACCGCCGACTTCACGCCTATCGCTTCAATCTCCGCCGCCGCCGATTCCGCCTCGTCTCTTCGCGAAACATAATTCACCGCCACATTTGCGCCCTCGCTCGCCAGCCGCAACGCCGACGCCCGCCCAATCCCGCGACCCCCGCCCGTCACCAAAACATTCTTCCCAGAAAAAGTCTGCTCGCTCATGCGCCAACCAAAGCGCAGACGAGCCATTGTCGCAACCCCATAAATAACTTGCCGCGCCTGAATTGCTGTCGCACCTTTCCCGTCAACCCATTTTGCAAATTTTGAAACGAATCCTTTTCATCCTCCTTTTCATTTCCCCAATCGCTGGCGCCTTCGCCGCGCAAACCCCGCAATGGATTTGGCCGGATCGCGCGGAGAAAAATGAAACTGTTTATTTTCGGAAGGTAATCGAATTGCCGGCCGGCAAAATTAAGTCGGCCAAGCTGCAAGCCACCTGTGATAACGGCTTCTCCCTGTTCGTGAACGGCAAACCCGCGCTCGCCGGAGACAACTGGAACAGCAATTACAGCGCTGACATTGCCAAGATGCTCACCGCCGGCCCCAATGTCATCGCCGTGGAAGGCCGCAACCAGGGCGGCATCGCCGGGTTTGTGGCGCAACTCGAGATCGCGCTTGATGGCAAGAAAACTACCATTGTTACGGACACCTCCTGGACGGCAACCCGCACATTCTACGGCCAATGGAAGAATGGTAAAGGCAAGGATTGGGCCAAAACGATATCCACCGGGAAGATGGGCGATGGACCGTGGGGCAATGTTTTTAATGGCGCGGCCCGTGGCAGCAGCGCACCCGGCGATGGCGGCGCAATCAAGGTCGCAAAAGGTTTCAAAGCCGATCTCCTCTACACTGTACCCAAGGGTGAGCAGGGCACGTGGGTGGCCATCTGTGCGGATGACAAGGGACGACTGATTGCCAGTGACCAGGGCAACAAGGGTCTATATCGGATCGACGTGAGTGGTGAAGATCCAAAAGTCGAGAAACTAAACATAAATATCTCCAGTGCCCAAGGCCTGCTCTACGCCCACGGTGCTCTCTGGGTGAATATCAATGGCGGCGGCGCTTCCGGCGTCCATCGTCTTACCGATACCAACGGAGACGACCAGTATGACAAGGATGAACATATTATGCCCCTACGCGCCGGCGGTGAACACGGTCCACACGCCCTCGTGCTGAGCCCGGATCAAAAGCATATATACATGGTTGCCGGCAACATGACTCCCATGCCCAAGGAGAAATTCGCCCACTCGCGAGTACCCACCAACTGGGGTGAGGATCATCTGCTCAAGCGCCTACCTGATGCCCGCGGCCACGCCTCCAACATTCGGGCACCGGGCGGATGGATTGCCCGCTTTGATAAGGATGGGAAGAATTGGGAGACCATTGCTATGGGATTCCGTAACACATACGACATGGCGTTCAACGTTGACGGCGAACTCTTTGCCTATGACTCGGACATGGAATGGGATGCAGGCACCCCATGGTATCGCCCCACGCGCTTCTACCATGTGACCAGTGGCGCGGACTTTGGCTGGCGCACGGGCACCGGCAAATGGCCGCAGTGGTATCCGGACTGCCTGCCTAGCGCCTACGGGATTGGCCCTGGCTCCCCTGTGGGAGTCACCTCCGGTTTGGGAGCCAAATTTCCTGCCAAGTATCAAAAGGCCATCTATTGCCTGGACTGGACCTATGGCACCATGTCGGCCATGCACCTGACTGCCAATGGATCGTCCTATACCGCCGAGCGTGAGGAATTTGTCGCCAGCTCCAAACTGCGCATGACCGACTCCGCCATCAACTGCATTGATGGGGCCATGTATTTTACTGTCGGCGGTCGCGGCGGCCAAAGCGCGCTTTATCGCGTGACCTATACCGGTGA
>JAPKDK010000398.1 GCA_028872645.1 Verrucomicrobiota bacterium | reverse complement strand
CACCGCCCTGCACCAGCTCGGCCTCGATTCCCACCGCCTCAACCGCCCCGGCCGCATCCGGCTCGATCGCGACTACGGCGAAGTGATGCGCGGCATATTGGCCTAGCCCAAACTTGCATTCCCCAGCGGGCGTACATAGGCTTAGCGGCCATGAACCCTCAAGACAAAGCAGCCGAACTCGGCATCGAATTCACCAAACACGAACCAGGCTATTTAAACCTCTGCATCCGCAGCGGCAACCTGCTTATCACTTCCGGCCACACCAGCGATGCCAAGGGTGTGCTGGGCAAGGACGTGACCGTCGAAGAAGGCTACGCCGCCGCGAAAGATTGCGCGCAAAAAATCCTCAACTCCGTCCACAACGCCCACGGCACCATCAACGGCCTGAGAGTCATCAAGTTGCTCGGCTGCGTCTACTCCGCACCGGACTTCACCGACCAGCACCTCGTCATCAACGGCGCCTCCGATTTGCTCCACGAACTCTACGGCAAGGACGGTGACGGCTACCACGCCCGCAGCGCCCTCGGCTTTGCCGCCCTCCCCACCGGCGCCGCCGTCGAGGTGGAAGCGATTTTTGAAATCATCGGCGAATGAAGATAGGGCCGTTTCTTCGAAATAATCTTGGCGCGCTCAGAGAGCGTGCCCTTCCCACAACAAAACATTTTATGAAAACCAAAATACTCATCACCTTTTTCCTCATCACCACCCACGCGTGGGCGGAGTTTCGTGCCGGCGCGGCGAAGGTGGATATCACCCCGAAGCTTTGGCCAGTGCAGATGATTGGCTCCTTCCGCGAGCGGCTGGCGGAAAAGGCCCACGACCCATTGCACGCGCGGGCGATTGTTTGTGACGACGGCAAGACGAGGCTGGCGATTGTCATCGTCGACAACTGCCTCATCGGTCGCAATTACATCGACGCTGCCAAGACGTTGGCGGCGAAGCGCACGAAGATTCGCGGCGACCGTATTTTGGTGGCCGCCACGCACACGCACACCGCGCCGCCGGGCAAAGACCGCCTCGCCAATCGCACGGACGCCGCGCACAAGGCATATTTTAATCAACTCGTCAACGGCATCGCCGAGGCGATTGTGCAGGCGGAGAAAAATCTTATGCCGGCGGAGTTGGCCCACGGCGTGGCTTTGGTGCCGGAAGAAATTTTCAACCGCCGCTGGCACATGAAGCCCGGTGGCATCGCGGTGAATCCCTTTGGCAATCCGAACGACATTGTGCGAATGAACCCGCCGCGCAATCTTATCGAGCGCCCCGCCGGGCCCACCGATCCCGAAGTGCATTTTGTTTCATTGCGCGGCACCGATGGCCGGCCGATTGCGTTGCTGGCGAATTACTCTTTGCATTATGTGGGCGGCATTCCGGGGGGCGGCGTCTCTGCGGATTATTTTGGCGCGTTCTCCGGCCTCATCGAAAAGGCGGTGGGCAAAGACGCGGGCTTTGTCGCGATGATGTCCAACGGCACCAGCGGCGACATCAACAACATCAGCTTCCGCGTGCCGCGCCCGAGTCAGCCGGCGCTCCAGCGCATGAACGAAGTCGCCAAGCTCGTGGCCGACCGAGTGCTTGCCGCGCATGCAAAAGCAAAATTCCGCAAAAAAATCACCGTGGCGATGGAACAAACTTTGCTCACGCTGAGGACGCGCCAACCCACCGCCAAACAAATCTCCTTTGCGAAATCCGTTTTATCCGATAGCCCGCCCGAACCCTTGCCGCGCTTAGCGGAACCGTACGCGCGCCGAACGATGGCTTTGGCCAACGGCCCGCGCGCGGAGGAAATAGTTTTGCAGGCGCT
>JAPKDK010000397.1 GCA_028872645.1 Verrucomicrobiota bacterium | reverse complement strand
TACATGGAGCCGCACCCAGCGGCCGGCGATGATGTTTTCCCATTCGATAACAGGGTCATTTGCCTCGCGCCAGCGGAAGGCTTGGCCGGAGGTAAGCGTGGCAGCCAGATCGTAATCGCGCAGCGGGAAGACTGCGGTGCGCGACATCACTTTAATAGGTGATGACGGAGTGGATGGGGTGGCCGTCGAGTTTTTCGCGGCCGTTGAGGAAGCTAAGCTCAATGAGAAAACCAATCTCGACAATTTCCGCGCCGACGTTGCGCACGAGCTTGGCAGCAGCAGCGGCAGTGCCGCCAGTGGCGAGGAGGTCATCAAGCAGCAGCACGCGCGCGCCGGGTTTTAGGGCGTCCTCGTGGATGGCCACGGTGTCTTCGCCGTATTCGAGCGAGAAATTTTCCTCAATGGTTTTATACGGAAGCTTGCCCTTTTTTCGGATGGGCACAAAGCCGGTATTGAGCTTGAGCGCGGCGGCAGCAGCGAAGATAAAGCCGCGGGCATCGATGCCCACCACGGCGTCGATACGCGAATTAGCGTGATGTGAGGCGAGCAGATCGATGGAGCCGGCAAAGAGCGCGGCATCGCCGAGCACGGGCGTGATGTCTTTGAATTGAATGCCCGGTTTGGGAAAATCGGGCACGTTGCGGATGGCGGCTTCAAGATCGCCGGCGGTAACTGGGTTCATCAGTGGTGCTCCTCGATGTGCTCGAACTTGGCAATCAACCGGCGCAAGCGGCCGAGTGCAACGTTTTGGATTTGGCGGACGCGCTCACGGGTGACGCCGAATTTCTTGCCGACATTCTCGAGGGTGCGCATTTCGCCGCCCTCACCGAAGCCGAAGCGATAACGCAAAATATCTGCTTCACGGTTGTCGATGCTATCGAGCATTTTATGCAACATCGCAACCACTGTCTTATCCTCCAAATCCTCGTAAGGCGTGTGCATGTGATCATCTTCGACCACATCGGCGAGGGTATCCGGCTCGTCGGCATCGCCCAGCGGGGCATCGAGCGAAGCGGGGCGGATGGCAGCGGCACGAAGCAGCGACACCTTGGCGGGTGGCAGATGCATCTCTTCGGCAATCTCTTCATCGGTGGGTTCTCGACCGAGATCCTCCTGCAGCTTGATAGACGCTAGACGCATCTTGGAAATTTTATCCACCAAATGCACGGGCAAGCGAATGGTTTTGGATTTGTTTGATAGTGCGCGTTTGATGGATTGCTTAATCCACCACGAGCCGTAGGTAGAAAGCTTGCCGCCCTTGCTGGGGTCAAAGCGTTTCACGGCTTTCATCAGCCCCAAGTTACCTTCCTCGATGAGGTCCAGTAAGGGTAGACCGAGGCCGTCGTAGTCGCGGGCGATCTTCACCACGAGCCGGAGGTTGGCCTTGATGAGGTGTTGCTCGGCTTCCTCGTCGCCTTTCTTGATACGCGCGGCGAGCACCACTTCCTCGGCGGGCTTGAGCAGCGGGGTCCGGCCAATCTCCTTGAGATAAATATTGATGGCCGAATTTTCGCCGTACGAACCCCGCGCGTGTTCGGGTTGTTTGTTGTGCGAAATCACCGAGATGGGTTTGGGCTCGCTCGCAGATTTTTTCCTGGCCGCCTTTTTCTTGGCGGGCGCACGCTTCTTGGCCACCGCCTTTTTCTTAGCGGGTTTCTTGAGCGTATTTTTTCGAGCAGCAGCCATCGCGGGAAAGCTAATCAATTCGCCCCTCGGGGCAAGCAAATAGACGACCATGAACGGAAAATCCTTGAATGGTAATATTTTTTAACATCCGAAACAGCGATCCCCCGCATCGCCGAGGCCGGGGACGATGTAGCCGTT
>JAPKDK010000396.1 GCA_028872645.1 Verrucomicrobiota bacterium | reverse complement strand
CGTTTGCCGATGTTCTCGGCGGGGAGGACGACTTGTTTGTTGGCGGCGAGCAATCTCAGGCCGGTGATGGCGAGTTCGCGCGCAACGATGACGATGACCATCCACGCGGGGATGAGCGAGTGATGGCCAATGCCAGGCGCGGCAATGGCTTCGGGAAAATGATAGCCGGTGATGTCGGTTTCAGGATTCATTTTCATTCCGACCAGCAAAATGAATCCGGCGGTAACGAGAATTTTGTCGGCCAGCGGGTCCATTAGCGCGCCGAAGTCCGATTGCAAATTGCGGCGGCGAGCGATGATGCCATCGGCGATATCGGTCATCCCGCCAATGAAAAATAAGAGCGCGGCCCACGAAGTGTTGTACGGCAGCGTGTCCCACAACACGATGATGACGAAGATGAGCGTGATGAAAAACCGCGAGGTGGTAAGTTTGTTGGGGAGATTCATCGCGTCCGTTTACATCCGCTCTGCAATCAAATCGTAATCGGTGTGGCCCACCACGCGCACCCACGAGAAATCGCCCAGTGGCAATTCGCCTTTCACGTACACGCGACCATCGATGTCCGGCGCGTCGGCTTCGCCTCGGGTGAGGGTGTATTGGCCGGCATCGAGTTTGGGGCTTTTGCGGGTGTTATCACGCATATGACCGTGTTCCCACGAGCGGACGTCTGCGCCTTTGAGGTCGACATCGGTGGCGAGGCGTTCGGCGAGCACGTTGAGCTTGGTGCCGACTTTGGCCTTGCCCCGTGCCCGGGATATTTTTTTCTGCTCCGCCATCGCAGCGGCACAGCGTTCTTGTTTGACCGCATCGGGAATCTGCCCGCGCATCCCGCCCGCGCGCGTGCCGTCTTCTTTGGAATACGCAAACACGCCGAGGCGTTCGAATTTTGTTTCGCGAATAAATTCCAGCAGCGCCTCGAAACGCTTTTCAGTTTCGCCGGGAAACCCAACAATAAACGTGGTGCGCAGGGCGATGCCCGGGATGCCTTCGCGGATGCGGCCGAGCAGATCGCGGATGTATTGGCCATCGGTCTCGCGGCGCATTCGCTCGAGCATTACGTCGTGGATATGCTGCAGCGGGATGTCCACGTAACGCGTGACCTTCGGGCAATCGGCGATGGTTTTGATGAGTTCATCGGTCCAGTGGGCGGGATGGGTGTAGAGCAGGCGAATCCAAAAATCGCCACGTAGTTTATCAAGCGCGCGCAGCAGCGTGCTGAGGTTCACGCCATCGGCGGGAAGATCGGCATTGGCGCTCGCGAATTTTTCCGGCGATGAAATGGTGCGGCGATGGCCGGGGCGGAGGTCCATTCCGTAATAGGTGGAGTCCTGCGAAATGAGGTTCAGCTCTTTCACGCCCTGATTGATGAGGCGTTGCGATTCGGTGACGAGATCGGCTTGCGGGCGGCTGCGGTGGCTGCCGCGCATTCGGGGGATGATGCAAAAACTGCACGGATGATTGCAGCCCTCGGCGATTTTGACATACGCCATATGACGCGGCGTGAGGCGAAAGCGCGGCGTTTCCACATCGGGCACGTACTCGGGGCGCGCATGAATTTCGCTGATGGGCGCGGGCGCTTTTTTGCGCGCGCGCTTGGGGGCGCCGTTGGACGGTTGCGCCGCGCGATGGTCAATGGCCTCGCGCACGATGCGCGCCACGTCGGCGATTTGGTCCACGCCCATAAAAGCATCCACCTCGGGCATCAGCTTGGGGAGTTCCTTACGGAACCGTTGCGGCAAACAGCCGGAAACAATGAGTGCCTGTCCGGGCCGTTTGGCTTCGCGGTATTCGGCGGATTCGAGAATGGTGTCCACGCTTTCCTCCT
>JAPKDK010000395.1 GCA_028872645.1 Verrucomicrobiota bacterium | reverse complement strand
CTTTCGCCCAGCGTGAGCCTCAATCAGGCGCGCCTCGCGGGAGTGACCTCCAGCGCGCCGGAAGTCACCGGCGGCGAAGCCGTGCTCGGCCGCAATGCATTGCAAAACACCCAAGCCGGCGGTGGCAGCGCTCTGACAGCACCGGTGCTCCCACAGCATCGCGGCACGGTGAATCGCTTCTTCCTGCGTGGGAAGGAATAGTGGGTAGAGACACGCTTTGCGTGTGTTATTGAGTCGCTCAATAGTTCCATCATTTTTATCAATGAATCCTCTCGCCCTTTTTGCGTGAACGGCCCGCCCTGTGCAGTTAAGGTTTCCACACAATTCCTATGAGTGAAATTACCCGCCTGCTCAAGCCGGAAGAACTGACTCCGGCCACCGAACTCACCCGGCAAGTGCTGGAACAACTGGATCGCAGCCTACTCGGCCGCGAGGAGCTGCATCGGCTCGTGCTCATCGGCCTGCTCAGTCGCGGCCATATTTTGCTTGAGGGCCTTCCCGGCTTGGGCAAAACCGCCCTCGTACAAACCATCGGCAACGTGATGAAACTGCAATTCAGCCGCGTGCAGTTTACCCCAGACCTGATGCCGGGCGATGTGGTGGGCACGCATATTTTGCAGGAGACAGACACGGGCAAACGCGAAATGATTTTTGAACCTGGGCCGGTGTTCACTAATATTTTATTGGCGGACGAAATCAACCGCGCCTCGCCCAAGACCCAAAGCGCGATGCTCGAGACGATGCAGGAACACTCGGTCACTTTGCGCGGCCAAACACGGCCGCTGCCCGATCCGTTCTTCGTGCTCGCCAGCCAAAACCCCATTGAGATGGAAGGCACGTATCCCTTGCCCGAAGCGCAGTTGGACCGCTTTCTTTTTCGCGTGATGTTCGATGCGGTGGATGCGCCGGTGTTGCAAAACATTATCACCGGTCGCCGCCGCGGCAATGTACCCGCACCGGAGTGGCAGCTCGATGCGGATGACCTCAAATATCTGTTCACCGTCATGGAAAACATTTTCCTACCCAAGCCAGTGGCGAGCTACATCGCGCGGCTGGTGTCGGCCACTCATCCGGACAACGCCGAGGCGCCGGAGCCGATTGCGCGCTACGTGCAGTACGGTGCCTCTCCTCGTGCCGCCATCGCCATGGCCGAGGCGGCCCGCGCCCACGCACTAGTGGATGGCCGCCCCACCGTGGGTTTTGAAGACGTGCGCGCCATCGCGCGGCCGGTGTTGAATCATCGGCTTATTTTAAACTATCAGGCCCGCTTTGACCGCATGGACGCACACGGCGTATTAGATCAACTATTGGAATCCCTCGATGACACCGGCCTGTATTTGCCTGAGGATGTTTCCCTGCAACCCACCGCATGAGCCATTTTTGGCAAACTGCGTACGTCACACTACTGCTGACCTTCAGCGTGTTGGCTGGGGAATTGACGTTCAAAAACGTGCACGTCCGCACACGTACCCTCGCCGACGCAAAACGTTCTCACGGCTACGCAGCGCACCAATTTGAGCTGGAGAACCTCTCCGGAAAAAAACACACGGTTACGATCCAATTCCCGTCAGAAGATCACCACGACGGATTCAACATCTCAGATCTGCGCCGCACCGTGGCACTCGGCCCAAATAGCCGTAAAGTGGTTTCGCTATATCAACCACCCCTTTCCATCGACTCTTTTGACAACAGCGCATTCATCACCGTGGATGGCGAAACACGCCGGCTAGCTGATGCCTTTGGCGGCCATGTGAACAGCCTCGCCAATCTGGGCATCCACCAGCCGGCGGTGGTGCTGGCCAGCCGTTCGTGGAACGGCAAGTTTGCCTTGAACCCGACATACGAG
>JAPKDK010000394.1 GCA_028872645.1 Verrucomicrobiota bacterium | reverse complement strand
GCCAGTTCACTTTTACGCTGGTGAGTGAATCAATGAGAATGCCCCATAGGATAGGAAAAATGCCGATAGCAAGACTACCGACCACCGAATAGAGCGCGAAAAAATGGCTCTTTCCCAGTTCCGGCACCGTGGCCATCGCGAGTTTGGTGAGGCTCATGTAAAATGTGCAGAAACCGAAACCCATCACGAAGTACACGCCACAAACCCACTCGAAACGCACTGGAATTTTGCCGCCGCTCATCCCAATCCACATCGCCATCACCAATCCCAAAATGCCGAGCGCAAGAAACATCAGTGGCCGACTACCCAGCCGGTCCAGGCGCGAATACAAAAACCAAAGCGTAATCAGGCCGCCCACAAACTTGGCCGCGCTGGCGAAGAGCACGCGATCATCCGCCAAAGCGCCTTCGCCGGTTTTGAGAAATTTCACAATGAATCCGAGCAAGCCACCCATGAAAATTGCCCAAATAAAACACACCCACAATAGTTTGCGAAACGGCTGATGCTGGATGATTTCACTCCACTTTACCGGTTGTTTACTTTGCGCATCTTCTTCGGCAACGGGCGCATCGGGCACGCGATGGATGAACCATAAACTCACCAAGCCCGTCACCAAACTAAACGCAAAGAGGCCCGCAAACTGATGCGGCACGGCATCCTTGCCTAGATACATCGCCGCCAACATCAGCGCAAAAAAACTACCAATATTGTTGGCCGCCGACTCGCGCGTGAGATAGCGCCCGCGCACGCGTTCGGGGATGATGCCGGTGATCCAGGGGAACCACGCCGTGCTCGCGATGCCGCGAATGAGATTGAAACAAAATAGCGCTCCAATAATTAGCGCCAGTTGACTCTGCGGATTGATGTGCCCGTCCAGCAGCGGCACGGCCACCAACGGCAGCACAAAAACGAGCCGCAACGTCCAGCCAACCGTGATCGAGCGCTTGTAACCAAACCGGCCAACATGATCGGCGGCGGGAATTTGGAAAATCACCATCAAGGGCGTGATGCCCGCGATAAGCCCGATGACCGTTGCGCTCGCGCCCAAACTTTCTGCGTACAAAATGATGGGGCTGTCCATCACGATCATGCACGAGACAAAGTTGAAAAAGAAAAACACAAAGAGGTAATTTACCCCTTTTGGAAATCCCGAATTGTCTCCCGCCTCGCTCAAGCGGATTTTTTGGAAGGCGAAGCCGTGTATTCAGCGGGCAAAAATGAAAGAAGCAAACCCGCGCCCACCAGTGCGATGCCGAGATAACTAAGGAAGTCACCCGCGTCCATCCATACGATGCCGAGATGACTAAGGAAGTCACTGGCCCAAAGCGAGCCTAAGTGGAGCAGCAAACCAAGGCCCATCATTGCCGCAACAATTTTTGCGATGAGCGGATTGTATTCCTTGCTTAATTGCGCGCCGCTTTGCCAATTGCGAATGGGCTGAATTGCCGCGAGCATAAGCAGCACCTGAAGGATGGCAAACCATTGCAGGGATTCAAACGCTTCGTCCATAAAACCGTAGCTATGTAAGCCGATGCCCAGCATATTCACGCCAAACCACGACCACGCGGTGACGATGTTGCCGAACAGTGCCAAAGTCACGAGCCCTCGATCCCGGACCAGCCCGCCCCAGCGGCAGTGGAGAATGATCGCATTCCACACGACGATCATCAGGGCACCGTTTTCTTTTGAATCCCACCCCCAGAACCGCCCCCATGATTGGTCCGCCCAAATACCACCGAGCACCGTGCCCACAAAGCTAAAGAGTGTTGCAAAGCAGACAATGCCATAAACCATGCGCGCGAGGCTCTTAGCTTTTTCACTATCCAGTGTTGGTGTAAAAACGCCGC
>JAPKDK010000097.1 GCA_028872645.1 Verrucomicrobiota bacterium | reverse complement strand
AGAAAAACATCGGCATTAAGTCCCTGCTAATCAGAGTTCTGACAACGGTACCTTTGTTCGCCTCACTGGTCATGGCGGATAACTGGCCAGCTTGGCGTGGGCCCAACCATACAGGAGAGTTCACCAGCGGAAAATATCCTGCGGATTTGGTCGATCCGGCAAACCTTGCCTGGAAACTCCCATTGACCGACAAGGGTTGCTCCACTCCCATCGTCTGGGATAACCAGATTTTCATCACCGGCCCCAAGGACGGGCAGGACACCGTCACCGCCATAAGCTGGGAAGGGAAGGTTCTTTGGGAAAAATCCATCAGCAAGGAACGGCGTGGCAAGCACCGCAATGGGTCCGGCAGTAATCCTTCTTGTATCACCGACGGTGAAGTGGTCTTTGCCTATTTCAAAAGTGGCAATCTCGCTGCGCTGTCGATGGAGGGTAAACTGCTCTGGAAAGAAAACCTCATGAGTTACGGCCGGGACTCGCTTTTTTGGGATTTTGGCACCTCACCAGTGCTTACCAAGAAACATGTGATCATGGCACTGATGCGTAACGGCAATTCATGGCTTGTGGCTTTTGAGAAAGGCACCGGCAAAGTTGCCTGGAAGATGGAACGGAATTTCAAGACACCCAGTGAGGGCGACCACAGCTATGCCACGCCGATTGTCACGACACAAAATGGTCGCGAAGCCATCCTCGTGTGGGGTGCCGAACGCTTCACCGCACACGATGCAGCCAATGGAAATATTCTGTGGTCGTGTGCCGGATTTAATCCCGCCTCAAAAAACAACTGGGTTGTGGTTTCTTCCTTTGTGATTATTGATGACAAGGCGGTGATTCCTTACGGACGAGGGGCGCGCTTGGCGGGCATCGAGCTTAACGGTAAAGGTGATGTTACTCTAACGCACCGCAAGTGGACCCTTGAAGGCAAAGGCGCTTTCGTTCCCTCGCCTGCTGCACATGGTGGCAAGGTGTATCTGGTTCGTGATCGCGGCGAGGTGTTGTGTGTGAATCCAAAGGATGGGACTATTGTTTGGCAAAACGCTTTCCCGAAGAATCGGGCTAGCTACTATTCCTCGCCCACCATTGCTGATGGTAAAATATATTCTGCGCGCGAGGACGGGATGCTCTTCGTTGCCAGCATCAAGAATGGTTTCAAGCTGCTCACTGAAAACGACATGGGCGAACGTATCATCGCGAGCCCCGTGCCGGTGAACAGCTCACTCTTGATCCGTGGAGAGAAACATCTCTTTTGCTTCCGACAAAAAAGTCAGTAACTAATTAGGAAAAGAAATGCATCATGAAAAACATTGAAATCAAGAATTTGCTAATCGGAATGCTGGCAACGGTACTGTTTTTCGCGTGTACGGAATCGAATGCACCCAACAACGAACCCGGAGGGGAAATCACCTTTGAGATAATCGAGCAGGAAGTGGAGGCGGCGTGTGGTCAATGTAAACTCGGCCTGGAGGGGAGTGGCTGTGACTTGGCGGTCCGGATCGATGGCACTGATTTTTTTGTCGATGGCACCAAGATCGATGATCACGGGGATGCCCATGCTGAAGATGGATTTTGCAAAGCCATTCGCCATGCCAAGGTTTCCGGGCAGGTTGGAAATGGCCGGTTCGTCGTGAAATCTTTCGAGTTGCTGCCGGTTGAAAAGTAGATGCCACCCGCATTTTTCTGAAAGTGCGGGATTTACATTGGGTTTCTAAAGTGCTACAGTCGCCGCTTGGACCCCGATATCATCTTATCTTTAGTTCGCAAAATTGCGAAAAACCCCAAGGGAACGCTTACTCAAGCTGACTTTGAAAAAGTGTTTGATGCCACTTTTTCTGGGAAAAACATCACCAATATCAAGCCCTTGCTCAAGCTGCCCTCGGTCAGCAACCTCTCGTTGATGGATAACGAGATTGCGGATTTGAAGCCCCTGGCCTCCTTGGAAAATCTGGTGGCGTTGCAACTACAGGGCAATCAGATCAAGATGCTCAAGCCGGTGGCCGATTTACTTTTGCTCGAGATGCTCAACCTCAGCCGCAATCAAATCAGCAATATCGCCCCCTTGAAAAAGCTGGTGAACCTCGAACGGCTGAACCTGATTAACAACAAGCTCACCAACATTTCGGTGCTGTCCAATTTCCCCAAGCTCACCTGGCTTGGCCTGAACTACAACGACATCACCAAACTGAAGCCCCTGTACGGCCTGAAAAAATTGGAAGTTCTGATGATCAAAGGCAACACCCACCTTCGCAATTCGGAGATCATGGATCTCGAAGATCAGTTGCCCAACTGCACCATCGAGTATTAAAGCGGCAAGCACTTCATCACAGCCCCTTCAGTAACTTCCGATGACCGGCGGTGAAGGGCAGTTTCCGCAATTCATTCAACGAGCACCACTTACCTTGGGTGCGATTGCTCCGGATTGAGTATGCATTTAATTTGATTCGATAGCGCGTGATCGTATGGCGGGCGGTTGCGATGGGCTGGGCGTTTTTTGGAATGGAAAAACTTGTGCCGTTTTCGCTGTTCGGGAATTCCCAGAAACCCGCATTCACCGCGCCCTCGGGCCGTTGCTGTACAAGATAGCGCGGGCCGCGCGTGATGAGATAAACTTCGATGGATTTTTCAACGTACCGCGGCGGTTGGCTTTTGGCGGGGATTTGGTCGATGGCGTTTTCCCTCCGCGCCGCGCACGATCGGCGAACAGGACACGCCGCGCAATCCGGTTGGCGCGGATGGCACACGGTGGCGCCGAGTTCCATTAACGATTGATTCAGTGCAGAACAATCGTCGGCGTTGGCAACCATTGTTTCGGCTAATAACCACAAAATTTTCTGCGTGGCTTTGGCTTTCGTGTTTTCGCATATCCCAAAAATCCGCGTGAGGATGCGAGTGACATTGCCATCCACAATCGGCTGGGCCCGGCCGAAAGCAATGCTGCCGATCGCACCGGCGGTGTAACGCCCAATACCCGGCAAGGCGCGGATGGCTTCGGGGTCATCCGGAAAACAGCCATTGTGTTCGGTGACAATTTGCTTTGCGGCGGCTTGGAGATTCCGCGCGCGGGAATAGTAGCCGAGGCCTTCCCAGAGCTTGAGCACGCGCTCTGGCTTGGCGCACGCGAGTTTTTCAATCGATGGCAACGCGCGCATCCAGCGTTGCCAAAAGGGGATCACGGTCGCCACCTGCGTTTGTTGCAGCATAATTTCCGAAACCCAAATGGCGTAAGGATCGCTGGTGCGCCGCCACGGCAAATCTCGCGCGCTTGCGGAATACCAATTCAACAAACGCGGGATCAACCGCCGAGCTTTACGATGATGCAACACGCGGCAACGGTGAAGGGAAACCCGAACCGGGCCAAGTTCATTTGGGAGCTTCACCTTCCCGTTACGTTTTGCATTTGCGCCGGGGCTCGGCTGGTGTACACACGGGGATGCAATTGATTTCTAAATTGTCGTTGTTGGTCTGCTTTGCGTTCTGTCTCAATGCCAAGGCGGAGGGGAAATGGGTTTCGTTGTTCAACGGAAAAAATCTCGAGGGCTGGACGGTGAAAATCAAAGGCCAACCGTTGGGGGAAAATTTCAAGAACACCTTCCGCGTGAAGGATGGTTTGATGCAAGTGGGCTATGAGGGCTACGGGGAATTCGACAGCCAGTTCGGCCATATTTTTCACAAGAATTCCTATTCGCATTATCGCATTCGGGTGGAGCATCGGTTTGTGGGCAAACAAATCAAGGGCGGCCCGGGCTGGGCTTGGCGTAATAGCGGCATTATGCTGCATTGTCAGGATCCGAAATCGATGGGGTTGAACCAGGATTTCCCAGTGTCCATTGAAGTGCAATTGCTCGGTGGCCCGGAAAAGGGCAAGCGCACCACGGCGAATCTTTGCACGCCGGGCACGAATGTGGAGATGGATGGCAAGTTGCAAACGCGCCATTGTTTCAGCAGCAAATCCAAAACCTATCCCGGCGAGCAATGGGTAACGGTGGAGGTGGAAGTGCGCGGTGGCGAAGTGATTAAACATTTTGTGAACGGCAAGGAAGTGATGGCGTACACGAAACCGCAATACGATCCACGCGATGCGGATGCGAAGAAATTGATCAAGGGTGACGCGTTGAGTTTGAAGGCGGGCTATATTTCATTGCAGTCGGAAAGTCATCCGGTGGAGTTTCGCAAGGTGGAGCTGATGGTGCTGGAGAAGTAATGGGTGAACCGGCGTTAACTTCGTACACCTGCAAACTGGACGACGCGCAGGCGGCGCAGCTCGAAGCGTATTTGTTGGAGCGCGATTACGAAATGCGCGCTGTGCCGCACACGCGCTTTGCGGGGCATCGCAACAAACTCAACGTTAATTTTTACAACAGCGGCAAGCTCCTTGTGCAAGGCAAGGGCACGCGAGAGTTTGTGGAGTTTGTGCTGGAGCCGGAAATCCTCAAGGAAGCGCGGCTGGGTTATGAGGCGGAGATCAACCCGGATTTCATCCGTCCGCGCTTGGGCGTGGATGAATCGGGTAAGGGAGATTTTTTTGGGCCGTTGGTCATCGCTGCGGTTTATGTCAACGAATCGGTGGTTCGTCATTGGCAGGAAAAAGGCATCAAAGATTCCAAGCGCGTGACGAGCGACAAGCGGATTGGTGAGTTGGCGATAATAATTCGCAACACGCCGGGGTGTATTTGGACCGTGGTGCCGGTTGGGCCGGAGACGTACAATCGGATGCACAAAAAAATGCGGACGGTGAATCAAATGCTCGCGTGGGGCCACGCGCGGGTGATTGAAAACTTGCTGGAACGCGGTGCCGAAATGGTGCCGCCACCGGAGCGGGCAATTAGCGATCAGTTCGCGCGCAGTAAATCCACGGTGGCCAATGCGTTGATGGAATTGGGGCGCGGATTGGAACTTGTCCAGCGGCACAAGGCGGAAGAAGACTTAGCGGTGGCTGGGGCCTCGATTTTGGCGCGGGACGTATTTGTGAAAAAAATAGCTGAATTGAGCGAAAAAGTGGGAAAAACGCTACCAAAAGGCGGCGGAGCGCCGGTGGATGTGGCGGCCAAGGAATTGGTGGCGGAGCAGGGGGCGGCTATTTTGGATGAGGTGGCAAAGGTGCATTTTCGGAATGCGGCGCGTGCGTTGGGGTTGCCGGAGCCGCCTCGGTGAATAATTTTTCCGTTTTTTGTGAAAAAAACGTTGACTCGCAGCCTTGAATCGCTATTTTCCCTCACCCGCCGACGGCCCCAATGGGTGTGTTTTGAATGTATTTTAATCGCGATCGGCGGCAGAAAATATGATGTAAACGAACGTAGCCTAGCCACTTTTCCTAAAAAACAGGGAGTGTGGTATGGGGTTTTTTCGTTTGTTGATAAGAGAATTGCTAGTGACTTGACTTAATTAGTAACCGTGCCCTTGTAGCTCAGTTGGTAGAGCGCGTCCTTGGTAAGGACGAGGTCACCGGTTCAACCCCGGTCAAGGGCTCCAGTTTTAGTAAAACGTAAACCAGAAACAGAAGGAAGAGAAAGCAGTATGGCTAAGGAATCATTTGTGCGGGCCAAGCCCCACGTTAATATCGGCACCATCGGTCACGTGGATCATGGTAAAACTACTTTGACGGCTTCTATCCTGGCGGTTCAAGCCAAGGACGGCTTGGCGGAGATCAAGGCGTATTCGGAAATCGCCAAGGGCGGTACGGTGCGCGATGAAACCAAGACGGTGACGATCGCCGTGGCGCACGTGGAGTACGAGAGCGAGACGCGCCACTACGCGCACGTCGATTGCCCGGGTCACGCGGATTACGTAAAGAACATGATCACCGGCGCGGCGCAAATGGACGGCGCGATTTTGGTGGTAGATGCTTCCAGCGGTCCAATGCCGCAAACCAAAGAGCACGTGCTGCTCGCCAAACAGGTGGGCGTGCCGAGCATCGTGGTTTGCCTGAACAAATCCGACTTGGTGGATGACGATGAACTGCTTGACCTCGTGGAGATGGAGGTTCGTGATTTGTTGAACAAATACGATTTCCCCGGCGACGACACGCCGGTCATTCGCGCCAGTGCCACCGGCGCGATGGCGGATGAAGAGAAATGGGTCAGCGCCATCAAAGATTTGCTAAAGGCTTGTGATGAATTTATCCCCGAGCCCGAGCGCGCGGAGGACAAGCCCTTCCTGATGTGCATCGAGGACACTTTCATTATTGAAGGCCGCGGCCTGGTGGCCACCGGCCGTGTGGAGCGTGGTATCCTGAAAAAGATGGACGAGGTGGAACTCGTGGGCATCAAGGAAGAGACCGAGAAGACCGTGGCGACGGACATCGAAATGTTCCGCAAGCTGCTGGACGAAGCGCGCGCCGGCGAAAATGTGGGCGTGTTGCTGCGCGGCAAAAAGAAGGGTGATGTGGAGCGCGGCCAAGTATTGGCCAAGCCCGGCACCATCAAGCCGCATACTCGGTTTAAGGGTCAGGTATATGTGTTGACCAAGGATGAAGGCGGCCGTCACACGCCGTTCTTTGCCAACTACCGCCCGCAGTTCTTTTTCCGCACAAGCGACATCACCGGATCGGTGCACGAGCTGCGAGACTCAGATGACAAGAATAAGGTGGAGATGGCCATGCCCGGCGACAATGTGATTATGGACGTGGAGCTCGGCCAAACCGTCGCGATGGAAGAAGGCTTGACCTTCGCCATCCGCGAAGGCGGCCGCACCATTGGTTCCGGCCGGGTGGTCAGTATCACCAAGTAGGCGCGGACCGCGTCACCCTGGGGAGCCCCCCCCGATTGGTTTTGTACGGCGATAGCTCAATTGGCAGAGCAGCGGTCTCCAAAACCGCAGGTTGGGGGTTCGACTCCCTCTCGCCGTGCCAATTTTAACGGCAATCGGAGGGGTGGCAGAGTGGTCGAATGCGGCGGTCTTGAAAACCGCTGTACCGCGAGGTACCGGGGGTTCGAATCCCTCCCCCTCCGCCAACCGGGACGACAATGACAGCACGAATAATTTAGAGAACACAGATGGCAGCAGCCACTAACACAAACGCAGCCGGCACCGTAGCACCCAAGACCTCCGTGGTTTCGGGAGCCCTGCCCGAACCGGTTGGGACCGGCCACGAAACCGTTGACCCCAATGCCACAGGCATGGGTGAGGCCGATGCGACTGGCAGTGCAGGCATTGATGGGTGGACTATCTTCTGGTTGGCAGCGGGCTTTGCGGTTTTCGTGTTTTTGTGGAAGAAGGGTTACATCGCTTCCTTCCGGAAGTTCATCGCCGAAACCCGCGAGCAACTGTACAAAAGTACATGGCCCACGCGCGATGAGCTGAAGCAGCACATTGTGGTGGTTATGATTTCCTCCGTATTGCTCGGAGTTTTCACTGTGTTCTCCGACAAAATTGTCCGCTTTATAGTGTGGGATCTGCTCATGGGAAGCGGCTCCAGCAGCTAGGAAATTTATATGGCACACGAATGGTACGTCATCCAGACCCTCTCCGGACAGGAGCAAAAGGTCGAGAGAACCCTCGCCAAACGCATTGGTGACGAGGAGATGTCCGAGTATATTAAAGAAGTGCTCGTGCCGATGGAAAAAGTGGTGGAAGTGCGAGGCGGCAAAAAAACCACCACCCAACGTAAGCTGTATCCGGGCTATATGTTTATGGAGGTGAACCTCTATGACGACGAAGGCCGCATTCACGCCGCACCGTGGGATTTTATTAATGGTACGCAGGGTATCATCGGCTTTGTGGGCGGCGAACGTCCCGTGCCTACGCCGACCGATGAGATTGTGGCCATCCAGGCGCAGATTGCTGATTCAGAAGAAACCGAACGGCCGCGAGTGAATTTTGAGGTGAACGAGATTGTGAAAATCAACGACGGGCCGTTCCTTAATTATAATGGCGCCGTGGAATCGATTGATCCGGACAGCGGCAAGCTCAAGGTCACCATTGATATTTTTGGCCGCAGCACCCCGGTGGAGCTGGAATACTGGCAAGTGGAAAAACAATAACTTTTAAATTAGGAAAACAGAATGGCCAAAAAAGAAATCGGACTCATCAAGCTGCAAATCCCTGGCGGCGACGCCAAACCCGCCCCGCCCGTGGGCCCGGCGCTCGGCCAGTTGGGCGTGCCCATTATGCCCTTCTGCAAAGAGTTCAATGCCAAGACGAAGAATATGGTCGGTACCATCATCCCGGTGGTCATCACGGTTTATCAGGACAAAAGCTTTACCTTCATTCTAAAATCCCCGCCCGCAGCGGAGTTGCTGAAGAAGGCCGCCGGCATTGCTTCGGGCAGCGGCACGCCTAATAAAGACAAAGTAGGCCGCGTGACGAAGGCGCAGCTTTTGGAGATTGTGAAAACTAAGCAGGACGACCTGAACGCGTTTGACGACGAGAAGGCCATTCGCATCATCGCCGGCACCGCACGCAGTATGGGCATCGAGGTGCTCGGATAGATTTTTGAAAACACAAACCGCGGGAGGGCGCAAGTCCGGCTGAACCGCAAAAACATAATGCCAAGCAAACGATACAATAAAGCGCAGGAAACCCTGAACGGGGACGAGAAACAGGGGCTGCAAGCCGCCATCGGCGTGCTGGTGGGTTTCCCCAAGGCGAAATTCGACGAAACAGTGGAGTTAAGCTTCCGTATGGGCGTGGATCCGAAATACTCGGATCAAATGGTGCGTGGCACCGTTTCGCTTCCACACGGCAGCGGGCAAAAAATTGTGGTGGCCGCGTTCGTCCCGGAGGGTGCTGCGGCGGATGCTGCGAAAGCCGCTGGCGCGGAGCACGTGGGCTTTGAGGAATTGATCAAAAAAGTGGAGGGCGGCTGGACTGGATTCGATGTTGCCGTGGCTACTCCCGAAGCGATGAAGGGCGGCGTAGCCAAGCTCGGCCGTCAGCTCGGCCCGCGCGGGTTGATGCCCAATCCGAAGACCGGCACGGTGACCGATGACCTCGGCAAAGCGGTGATCGCCGTGAAGGCCGGTCGCGTGGAATTCAAAGTGGACAAAACGGCCAACCTGCACGTGGTGGTCGGCAAGGCGTCCTTCAGCGAAGATAAGTTGCTGGATAACTCGCGCGCGGTGGTGGACGCGATAATCAAAGCGCGCCCGGACGGGTTCAAGGGCACGTACCTCGAGAGCTGCACGATCAGCGCCACGATGAGTCCCGGCGTAAAGGTGGACGTCAAGGACCTCGGCAAACAAGATTAACGGAGCAAAACTATGCGAGCGGAAAAACAATTTTTAACAAACGAATACGTGGAGCGGCTCAACGCGTCGCCCTATTTTATTGCCACTGATTACACCGGCGTGACCGTGGCGCAGTTCGAGGAACTGCGCGGCAAGCTGCGTCCGTTGGGTGCGGAGATTCACGTGGTGAAAAACTCCGTGTTCCGCAAGGCCTGCGAGGAGACCGGCGTGGGCGAAATGAACGGCGGTTTGGCCGGCCAAGTGGCAGTGGTCACCGGCGAAAACGAAATCGCCACTGCGGCCAAGGTGGTCAAGGAATTTGGCAAAAGCATCGATCGATTGAGCATCCACTTCGGTTACCTCGGCGAGGAACGGATGGAAGGCGAAGCCGTGAATCGACTGGCCGATCTGCCCTCACTGGACGTGTTGCGGAGCCAATTGCTCGGCACCATTCAGGCGCCCGCCACGGCGATCGCGCGCGTGATCGGCACGCCGGCCACGATGTTGGCGCGGGCCATTCAGGCGAAGTCCGAGAAAGGCTAAAAAAGAATTTCGCCCGCCGTGAGTGCGGCGGGCGGTTAAAACACGAACAACTGTAAATCGTCGGGACGCAGGCGGCGTACTGAAAACCCTCCCGCCCGGAGGGACGACGAAACGACACAAAAAGAAAGAAAATAAAATGGCAGATCTGGATAAAATTGTAGACAGCTTGAGCGACCTCAGCGTGATTGAGGCCGCCGATCTGGTAAAAAAACTTGAAGAGAAATGGGATGTCAGCGCCGCCGCTCCGGCAGCGGTGGCCGTGGCCGGCCCCGC